>DATDNV010000186.1:0-4521 GCA_036518075.1 Thermoanaerobaculia bacterium | reverse complement strand
AGGTCATGGAGAGCTGGGATCGTGGGGCGAACGATCGCGGCACGCTCTTCGCGGCCGAGTCGGGCGTGATCGAGGTGCTCGCGCCCCCGGCGGCGGGCGAGTCGTTCGGCGCATTCGACGCGAGACCGCCCCGCGGCGTCTTCATGGTCATCGAATCGCGGGACGTCGAGGCCCGCTACGAGCGCGCGGTGGCGAAGCGGCTTGCGATCAAGGAGCCGTTGACCGATCAGGCATGGGGCCATCGAAGCTTCTGCCTGACCGAGCCGAACGGTCTGATCGTCTATATCTTCCGGGACTTGAATCCGCAGAATCCGGGAGGAGTCGTGTCATGAGCGGCGTCCCGGATCCCGAATCGCATCCGCCGTCCCGGCGGCTTTCCTTGGCGCGTGCGATCGGCGCGCCGCTGGCGATCGTCGCGTCGTTTCTCGCCTTCGTATATGCCGCGCGCCCGATTGCGCGGCGCGCCGTCCAGGCCGTGTACGAACGCCGAACGCCGTTTCCGTGGCTGCACTCTCTGGTTCGTCACGGTGAGGCGAACACGCTCGAAGCCTACGAGAGCCGCGGGGATCTCTGGGTCGTCCGGTTCGCGCTGCTTCTTCTTCTCGGCGGATCGATCGTCTGGGCGGTGCGCCACGCGGACCGCGTCCGGGCGACGCTCCGAGCCTTCTTCGGGGAGACGGGGAGCGCCATCGATCTTGCCGTCTTTCGGATTCTGCTGTTCGGAACCATCTTCTATTGCGCCGACCCGTCCACGATCCGGCTTTACTCGGGTCTGCCGCGCGAGCTCCTGACTCCGCCTCTCGGATTCGGTCTCACCGTGCGGATGCTTCCCTTCGAGCCGCGCACCGCGGTCGCGGCTGCTCTTCTTCTGCGCGGAGTCTGCCTGTTGGGGATCGTCGGACTGTTCACGAGAAGCGCCGCGTTCGCGATCGCTCTGCTCACCTACTACGTCCTGGGGATTCCTCAGTGCTTCGGGCAGGTCGATCACTACCATTTCCTCGCCTGGTTTTCGCTCCTCCTGGCGTTCAGCCGCTGCGGCGACGCGCTGTCGATCGACTCGCTCGTCCTTCGCGGCGTGGTTCCTGACTCCGAGTCGGTGCTCTACGCGCGGCCGATTCGCTGGGTATGGGTCCTCATGGGGATCGTGTATCTCTTTCCGGGCCTCTGGAAGCTCTGGATCTCGGGTGATCGATGGTTCTTCGGACACGCGCTCGCCTCCCACATGTACGTGAAATGGGCCGAGTTGCGCTGGATTCCGGCCATCCGGCTCGATCGCGTGCCCGGGCTCGCGCGCGCCGCGGGCCTGGCGGCGATCGCGTTCGAGCTGACGTTCCTTCCTCTGGTTTTTCACCGACGAACGCGCGCCTTCGCGGCTGTGGCTGGCCTGGCTTTCCACAATCTCAGCAGTGCCCTGATGGGCATCAGTTTCTTCTGGCTCCAGCTCATGTACGCGTCGTTCGTCCCCTGGAGCCGGTGGTTCGCGCCTCTCTTCCGGGCGCGTCCCGCGCAGGGCGGCGCCGACGCCTCACCGCGCGCGCGCCGCACGCTGGATCTGGTCGGGTCGCTGCTTGTGGCGGCGAACACGATCATGGGCGCTCTCATGATCGAGGAAGGTTGGCCGATCGCGTGTTTCCCGACGTTTGCTCGGACGGCGCGAACGCAGACTCTGGAGATGCGGTTCTCGGCGGTCTCCGCGTCCGGCGACGAGAAGCCGATCGACGCGTGGCCCCTGATTCAGCGATTGGGAACGGAGCGATGGGTTCCCTTGACGAGGCACTCGGTGCGATCGCCGGCGATGGTCTCGGCGCTCGCCCGGTGGGTCGCCGACCACTCGCCGGAGGCCGGCAACGCGGCTCGAGTCATGGTCTACTGTGTGCGCTGGAGCCCTCACCCGGAAGTTCGCCGGAAAGGACCGAACAGCACCGAGCTTCTCGCCGTCGTTCCGCGCTGAGAAGGAAAGGAGATCGTCGTGCGTCCGACTCTCACTGGTCTTCAGCCGTCCGCGCGCTCTCGCCCCGACTCGCTCCGGTGGGCGCGTCTTTGCGCGGTCGCTTCGTCGCTCACGGCGCTTCTGTTTCCCGCGGCCTGTTCCTCCTCTTCCGCGCAGAGCGGGGAGCGCGCGAGCGCGCCTCTCGGCGCATTTACCGTCGACGGACCGACCTTCGGCACACATTCCCTTCAGCCCGGACAGTGCCACGTCGGGCAGCGGGAGCTCTTTCTCGGCTTCGATTTCCTGGATTCTCCGTCGGGCATCGTCGCCCGTCTCGTCGTCGATCCGGCGACCGGTCCCGTCGTCCGCGTGTTCCGATCCGCGGCGCCCTTCGATTCCACCGTCCTCTTTCATCGCTCCGATTGCCGCGTGTTTCACTTCTCACTCGACGAGACAGGGTGGCGGATCAATCGCATCGATCAGCTCCGGGTCTCGATCGAGCTCGAGTGCGGCCTGCCTTCCGGCGACCACATCGCGGGCAAGGCCGAAGACCCGGGCTGTCTGTAGCCGGCATTGATCATGAACGACTCCGGCGGGTTTCGGCGCGGGCGTTCGGCGCGCGAACGGCGCCGAGAATTGTCTGGCCGAACGCAGAGCCCGCTCGAGAGGCTCCCGTTTAGAAAAGTCTATCGGCCCGCGCTGCGGGCCGGTGAAGAGGTCGAATGAATCGGTTCGAGGCGGCACCATGGCCCACCGGCCTGAAAATCATCTCGGCCCTTTCGACCTTGATTCTCTTGGGCGTGAGCTACTTCCTCGCCCGGGCGGTGCCGCGGGGCACGCGAGTCCCGTTTGCCGAAACGTTCGGCACCGGGATTACCGTGCTTCCTTTAGCGATCGCTCTGATCTCCCTGCTCTTCATCGTCAGCGGGTACGAGATCGAACCCGAGGATCTCCTCGTGCGCCGGCTCTTTTGGAGCACGAGAATTTCTCTCGACGGAATCTCCCGTGCCGTGCACGACCCTCTCGCCATGAAGCGATCGCTTCGTCTGTTCGGCAACGGCGGGCTCTTCGCCATCACGGGCATCTACCAGAATCGAACCCTCGGCCGCTATCGCGCCTTCGCGACCGATCCACGAAAAGCGGTCGTGCTCTTTCTGGCTCGCCGGATCGTGGTGGTGACACCGGCCGATCCGGCCGCGTTCCTCGAAGCGTTGCACATGTCCTTCCCTGCGATTTCGACTCGGGTCTCGGGCGGCCCGGCCGGTTCCCCCTCCTGACGCGCTCGCCGACGCGGCCCGCGCGATATGGCAGCATTTCTGCAGACGGAGGGGATCCGTCATGATCATCGGCGCTCACTCGATCATCTACAGCAAGAAGCCGGAGGCGGATCGCGCCTTCCTCCTCGACGTGCTCGGTTTGCCCGGCGTCGACGTCGGGGGAGGATGGTTGATCTTCGGTCTCCCGCCGGCGGAACTGGCCGTGCATCCCTCCGAGGAGAACGACGTGCACGAGTTCTACCTGATGTGCGCGGACATCGAGGCCTTCGTGAAGGCGATGGCGGCGCAGGACGTCTCCTGCGGTCCGGTGCAGGATCTGAGATGGGGACTGCTGACGCAGGTGATGCTGCCGGGCGGCGGGAAGCTCGGCGTGTACCAGCCGCGGCACGCGCGCCCCAAGACCATGGCGATCGGGAAGCCTCCAGCGGTCAAGGACGCGGCCGCCAGGAGAAAACCGAAACGCGGCGCCGCGCGCAGATCGGCGGGACGACGTGCGCCGTCGCGAAAAAACGGTCATAGAGTACGACCGAGAAGGAGGTCTCGATGAGACGCACGGTCATGCGCAGCTCGAAGGGGACAAAGCTCTACGCCGTCCGCGACTCGAAGGGCAGGTTCAAGGACATCCAGACCTACAAACGGGCTCACGGAATGGACATCAAGAGAAGAAGCAAAGCGGAAATCATGGCCAAGAGAGCGGCCGCGAGGAAGAAGACGGCGGCCGCGCGGAAGAAGAAGTAGCGCCCGCGAGCTGGACGCTGCGGTCATCGCCAAGGACTCCGGAGGCGTTATATCAGATCTGATATAGGCGCGCCGCCGGCCGCCTTCGGCCAGACGCGTCGATGAAGCAGGGATGATCAGTCCGGAAAACGAGCCGGCCGAGCCTCGATCGGTGACGCTGCTGCTTCACTGTCCTCTCCGGCTTGGCCTCGCCGCCCACCTCACGCAGTTCGTCTACGCGCACGAAGGCCGGATCCTCTACCACGACCAATACGTGGATGGCGAGATCCAGCACTACTACACGCGGCTCAAATGGGAAGTCTCTTCGTTTCGGCTCGGCCGCGAGGAGACGGCGGCGCGGCTGCGGGAGCTGATCGGAGAGGGAGAGGACATCGACTGGTCGCTCCATTATTCCGACGAGATGCTGAGGATGGCCGTGTTCGTCTCGAAAGACCCGGGCTGCCTCTACGACATCCTCGCGCGGTGCCGCTCCGGCGAGTGGACCGTGGACGTGCCGCTCGTCGTCGGCAACCATCCGGACCTCGAGGCAGTGGCGAGACAATTCGGAATCACATTTCGCGAATTCGCGGTGACGCG
>DATDNV010000185.1:0-5721 GCA_036518075.1 Thermoanaerobaculia bacterium | reverse complement strand
GACCTGGATCTCTTCGTGTGCGTCACGGGGGATTACTACAACCAGATGCCCGATCCTCCTTACGACGCGCGCGATGCCCGGCCCAGTCACCTCTATCTCAACGACGGCCACGGCCATTTCACGGACGCCACGGCGGCGTGGGGGCTCGACAAGGACACCCGCTGGTCGCTCTCCTCGCTCTTCGCCGACTACGACGGCGACGGACGGACCGATCTGCTCGTGACCAACGATTTCGGCCTGAAAGGACTGTATCGGAACGAGGGAAGCCGCTTTCGAGATGTCGCGGGGCGAGCCGGAGTCGAGACCCGGGCCTACGGAATGTCCGGCGCCTGGGCCGACTTCGACGGCGACGGCAGGCTCGACCTGTACACGACCAGCGCCGAAACGCAGTGGTGGTTCGTTCACGAGTACCCGTCGTTGCCGATCGGTCTTCCCGGCCGCATCTTCCTTCCCATCGCGATCCGCTGGGAAGAGACGATGTGCACCGGCAACTCGCTGCTGCTTCAGCGGCCGGATCACACCTTCGAAGACGCCACCGCGCGGTCGGGCGCGCGGGAAGCGGGCTGGAACTGGAGCGTCGTCGCCGCGGACCTCGACAATGATTCCTGGCCGGATCTCTATGCCACGAACGGGATGTGGGGGGATGGACGCGACCACGACCGCGAGCTCGAATTCTGGTGGCAGACCCTCGCTTACTGGGACGATTACGTCTCCGGCAAGAAGACGTTCGACCGGAAGGGTGCAGGCATCGCGGGCATCGAACGCGACCGGTATTTTCGAAATCGCATGGGCGACGCGGCGACCGCCGCCGGATCGCCCTCCGTCTCGCCGCAGCCGATGTTCGAGGAACGCTCCTTTCTCGAGGGTTTGGATCTCGAGACCAACGGCCGGGCGGTCGTCGCCTTCGATGCGAACGGGGACGGGGCGCTCGACCTGTATGTCCGATCGGTTCAGGCGCCCGAGGCGCTCTTTCTCGGAAGCCGCAGGCCGGACGAGCACTATCTTCGCGTGCGGCTGAGAGGTACGCCAGGAGTCGACAACCGCGACGGCATTGGGTGTCGCGTGACCGCCGCGCTGCCGGGCGGGAGGCGAGTGCGGCTCGAGACCGGAAATGCCAGCGGCTACTTATCGACGGGCAGCCCGATCGCTCACATCGGCCTCGGCAAGGCGACGCGCGTCGATTCCTTGTCGATTCGATGGCCTTCGGGAAAGGTGCAGGACCTCGGCCCGATCGCGGGCGTCGACCGCACGATCGTCGTCGACGAAGCGCGGGGAGTAAACTGAGTCGCGGTGGACGCTCACTCCTCAGACGGCGCCACGTCTCCGCTCTCCTATGACGTCGTGATCGTCGGCGGCGCGGTCGCGGGCGCCTCGACAGCGATCCTGCTCCGACGCCGGAGACCCGACCTCAAGGTCCTGATCGCCGAAAAGACGGATCGCTTCGATTGGAAGGTGGGTGAGTCGACGGTCGAGATCTCGGCCTACTTCCTGACTCGCGTCCTCAGGCAATACGACCATCTTTCGCGGGAACAGCTTCCCAAGCAGGCGTTCCGCTACTGGTTCTTCAACGATCAGGTCCACAACCTCCGCGAAGCGTCCGAGGTCGGCCCGACGCAGCTCGCGCGCACTCCGTCGTTCCAGCTCGATCGCTCCAAGCTGGACGAGCATCTTCTTCGGGTCGCCGCGGAGGAGGGCACGGAGGTCTGGCGGCCGGCGCGCGTCGCCGCGGTCGAGCTCGGGGGCGCCGCCGGCAATCGCATCTCCGTCGAGCGGGGCAACGGCGAACGCGCGGAGCTCACGGCTCGCTGGGTCGTCGACGCGTCGGGCCGGCAAGCGATGCTCGCGCGCAAGCGCGGCGGCGTGACGCCGATCGAGTCGCACCCGATTTCCGCGATCTGGGTGCGCTACCGGGGCGTCGAGGACATGGACGGACCCGAAATCGCGGGAACGGATCCCGCGGATTCCTTCTCCAGGGCCGTGCTCGCATCGCGCCGGCTCGCGACGAACCATTTCACGGGATGGGGCTACTGGATCTGGTTCATCCCCCTCAAGGACGGGGAAACCTCGGTGGGGCTCGTCTGGGACAAGCGGCTCGTCAAACCGGAGGGAACGACGCCTCTGGACAAGCTGGCTCGTTTCCTCGACGGAAACCCCCTGACCCGGCAGCTTCTCGCGAAAGCGGTTCCCGTCGACGGCGACTGCCGCTACTACGGCCACCTCCCCTACTTCGTCGACAAGTTCATCGGCTCGGGTTGGACCTGCGTCGGAGACGCGGGCGGCTTCCTCGATCCGTTCTACTCTCCCGGCCTCGACCAGATGGCCTTCTCCGTTCACACACGGGTCGAGCTCATTCTGAAAGAGCTTTCGGGAACTCCCGCCGAGGAAATGGAAGCGGCCTACGCGGAGCACAACCGGAAGTACGACCGGTTCCTGCGCTATTTCTACGAATCGATCTACCGCGACAAGTACTTCGTGATGGGCGACTACGACACGATGACGTCGGCGTTTCTTCTCGACACAGGTCTCTACTATGCCGCGGCGATCATGCCGGTGTATCGATGGTCGCACGAGCGTCTGGGACAGCCTCCCTACTACCAGGACGGCGCCGAGATCGGCTACTACCCGATCCGGTTCTATAACCGGCGGCTCGCGGCGATCGCCAGACGCAAGAAGACACTGGGCATCTACGGAAATCACAACGCGGGCAAGAGGCCCGGGTTCGTCGGCTATTCCGTGCGGTCTTCTCTGTTGGTGATGATCGCGCACGGACTCTTGCGCTGGTGGAAGGCCGAGCTCGCGAACGCCTGGAGCTACGTCGTCAAGCCAAGAGCGCTCTCAGCTTCCCCGGAGACTGGCATGGCGCCGGCGGCGCCGGAGATCGACCGGCCGCGGAACGCGACCACCTCTTAGCCGAGTCGGCCCGTCAGAGGCCGAGCGCGACCGCCGCCAGCATGCCGAGCCCAATCACGGCGAAGAGCGCCCGGTACCAGATCTGAAGACGCCGGATGCTCGAAAAGGAGAGCCCCGCTCGGAGCGTCGCCCATGAGGCACAAAGCTGGAGCGGATACAGGAAGCCCGCGAACCGGATCGGCCGGGGCACGAGGCCCTGCTGCGCCAGCACGATGAGATAGGCGTAGGCAACGGCGAAAAGACCGGCGCTGGCAAGAAAGATTCTGTTGCGACCGAACGCGACGGCGTTCGTTCGGATTCCGTTCAGGAGATCGGCATCCCGGTCTCGCGACTCGTGGTTCCAATGGCCCGCGGTCAGGGTCAAACCAAAGAAGACCGAAATCGACAAACCCCGCGCGTCGATCCGCGAGAAGAGCGAGTAACCGAGGAGAAAATGAAGGATCCCGCCCGTCAGATGGACCGCTGAGGAGAGAAGCGGAACTCCCTTCCCCGAGGGCTGGGGTAAGGAGTAGAGAGCGCTCAAGATCGCGATCCCCAACGCGATCAGCAGAGTTCGCTCGTCGAGAAGACCGAACAGAAGGAGGCTCAGCAGCAGAAAAACGATTCCAAGATCGGCAACCGCGCGCTGGCGAAGTCCAACCATGGCCCGTGCGCGGTCCGTTCGATGCGGGTCCCTGAGATCCCCGGCCATTCCAGCCCAGTCGTTCATCAGAAAGACGTGAGCGGTGAGAACGATGCTGGCGGCAAAGAAAATGCCGAGCCTCTCCAGCTTTTCGGGCGAGACGTGGCCAATCGCGAAAGCCGCGCCGAGAAGGGGCGCGCCTTGCAGAAGAAGACTCTCGCGAAAGCGAATCAATGACGTTGCCCTTCGAAGGGAGGCCAGGATCGAAGGGCGCGCGGCGAGGTTCTCCGCGGTCAGCGGGATTCCGACAGCGCGGCCTGGATCGGGATCCGCGTCACGAATGAGCGACGACATTCTCGGGTCTCCCATGGAAGAACGCGGTTCGGCCGCTCCCGTTCCGGGCGCTCTCGGCGTAGATTCGGAGCCAGAGCGCGTAACCAAAATCCTCGGACCAATAGAAACGGGAAACGCCCGCGGTGAAGTCATTGTGATACAGGAGCGGAGGCGATTTCCGGACGGCTGAGAAACGATCGCGCGCCAGAGTCCGAAGAAGCGCGGCAACGTCCGAGACTTTCGGCCGAGGACCTCCCGGATTCGTGAGGCGCTCGAGAACGCGGGCGGCATCGAGCCAGACGTCCTGTCCCGCCACGGTCGTCACGAGTCGCGTCTCGGGAATCTTCAAAACGCAGCCCGCTCGCCGGACTTCCGCTCGCCGCAGCAGGCTCTCGAGCGGCGCGACCTTGCAGTAGACCCACAGCCGTTCTTCGCCGATCGTTTTCTTCATCGCCCCGCACAGCGCTCGAGCGGCCGGCGGGTCCGCTCGCGCGAGCAGAAGATATGCGTGCAGCTGCACACCGGCATCCGGCGGGTTGGGATCGGAGCCCGGGTCGATACACGAGAACTCGGATCGCGGCGCGAGCCAGATCTGGTACAGGCCTTCGGGTGTGCGGTACCGCTTCAAGACCTCGATGGCGCGCTGCAGCAGGCCGGGATCGCTCGCGGGAGCGATCTTCCAGACGAGCACGGTATCGTCACTATCCGGAGTAATCACGCATCCGAGTCCCGCACTGATCGAGGCCGAAACCGGGCGCCCGTGATAACGGACGAGACCCGTGGATTCAATCTGTTCCGTCAGGTGCTTTCGCGCGCGCAGCACCACTTCGGTAAGACCGGTGGCTTCGGCGATGGGGCTCATCAGATCCGTCATCACCGAGGTCAGGTACGTGTTCATCTCCGGTTTTGGGTCCTGGAACCGTGCGGCGGACGTGTACCAGGTCAACCAATAACCCTCCGGCTTCTGGTGTGTTCGGATGACGTCCGAGGCAGTTCGCGCGGCGGCCGCGAGATCGTCCTCCGGCGGCCGGTCAGGCTCCTTCGCGAAGACCAGAACGGATGAGAGGAAAAACCCGAGGAGGATGGTTCCGTGACGAGGCACGCCAACGCGCATTACGCAGAGCTACCCAGGAATCCCTCCGATGAAAGTCGCCGAATTCTAGCATTCCGATCGACAATCGAAGCGGGACGGCGGCCCGCCTCTTCAGCGGACCGCCGCGGCCAGATCCGAGTCAGGCCAGCCGCCGTGCTCCGCGCGCCTGCGTCGCGAATCCCTTGATCTTCACTGGCTGGGACGATACCCGTACCCCGCAGGCCGGAGCGCTCCGCGCTCCTCCACCGCGTGCTAAATTCTCATCGAACCGTTCATGGCCCCGGCTGGCCGCGGACGGTCGCTGCGCGACCGGCGGCCGAAACTTTTCTAAACGAGGGCTGGGACGATACCCGAACCCCCGCAGGCCGGAGCGCTCCGCGCTCCTCCACCGCGTGCTAAATTCTCATCGAACCGTTCATGGCCCCATCGTCTAACGGTTAGGACACGGCTCTTTCAAGGCCGGAGCGCGGGTTCGATTCCCGCTGGGGCCACCATTCACAGCACGCTGGCAGCTCGACCCTACTCGCCGTGTCCGGACACGGCTGACTTCCATGAGCGGGGAGCCGTGTGGCCCCCCGAACCCCCCGGAGGCCGGAGCGCGGGGGGGCGCGGGGGTCTCCCCCGATCATGCTTGTCGATTCCCGCTGGGGCCACCATTCACAGCACGCTGACAGCTCGACCTACTCGCCGCGTCCGGACACGGCTGACTTCATGAGCGGGGGGCCGTGTGGCCCCCCGAACCCCCCGGAGGCCGGAGCGCCGG
>DATDNV010000184.1:0-2448 GCA_036518075.1 Thermoanaerobaculia bacterium | reverse complement strand
CGGTTCGACGTTGCTTACGTCAACTCCTATTCGAGCCGGGACCTGCCGACCCACTTTTTGATCTCGACCTTCTGGGCAGGTCAGGAGGGGTCGTTTCTTCTGTGGTGTTTTTGGGGATCGTTGATCGGCCTTTTCGTGTGGCGGAGCGCCAAGGAGCAGGAAGCGCCCGTCATGATCGTCTATCTCGCCACGTTTCTGGGTATCGTCGCGATCCTCTGCAAGCAGAGCCCGTTCCGGTTGCTCCCTCCGCCCGTTCCCGCGGATGGCGTCGGACTCAATCCCCTGCTTCAGGACCCCTGGATGGTCATTCACCCGCCGGTCATGTTCTCCGGCTTTGCGTCGCTGTCGGTTCCGTTCGCCTTCGCGATCGCCGCTCTCTGGAAGAAGCGATGGGACGGATGGATCGCCCGCGCGATCCCGTGGGCGCTTTTCACGTTCCTGACGCTCGGTACCGCCATCCTCATGGGCGGGTACTGGGCCTACAAGACGCTGGGATGGGGAGGATACTGGGGCTGGGATCCGGTGGAGAACACCAGTCTCGTTCCCTGGCTCTGCACCGCGGCTTTGGTTCACGGAATGTTCCTGCAGCGTGCGCGGCAGCGGCATCGCCGGGTCAACCTGATCCTGGCCTGTTTCGCCTTTGCCACCATTCTTTACGGGACGTTTCTCACCCGATCCGGGATCCTGGCCGACTTTTCCGTTCATTCCTTCATCGACCTCGGCATTACGGGTTGGCTGGTCGGAATCCTCCTCGCCTTCGTGCTCCTCTCCATCGGAATGCTCGTTTATCGCTGGCGGTCGATTCCGACGGTGGACGAAGAGGAGCCTCCCCTTCTTTCCCGCAGCGTCCTCTTCATCCTCGGCATTTCGGTCTTCTGCGCGCTGGGCTTCGTCATCCTCCTCGGAACTTCTGCACCGCTCCTGACGCGCCTGTCCGGGAACCCGTCCCAGGTGCAGACCGCCTTCTACAATCGCACGGCAACTCCCGGCGCGATCCTTCTCGTTCTCCTCGCCGGACTGGTGCCTTTCGTTTCCTGGAAGGGCGAGAGCGGCTCGGCCCTCGCGTCGAGCGCGCGCCGGTCGCTTCTCGTCGCGGTGGCGGGGGTCGTGCTCGCTGCGATTCTCGGCGCACGGCAGCCCTCCTCGCTCGTGATCGTTGCCTTCGCCCTCTTCTGCGCGGACATGAACCTGCGCGCGGTGATCCGCAAGGCCCGGAACGGTAAGTTGGGCGGCGCGGGCGGCTATCTGTCTCACGTCGGCGTCGGAATCATGCTCGCCGGAATCGTGGTCTCGGGCGTCTACGCGAAGTCGACGCGCGCGACCCTGCCGGTGAACAAGCCGGTCTCCGTGCCCGGCGCGAGGCTGACGTTCCTTCGCGTCGTTCCCGGGACCGCGGAGCGTAAGCAAGCGATGGAAGTGCGCGTCGAAACGGCCAGGGGCGAGGTTGCCTACATCTACCCGAAGATGTACATCAACTCGCGGACGCAGCAGCTGATGGTCAATCCCGCCATTCGCCACTCGGCCTTCTCCGACTTCTACGTCGCTCCGCAGTCCTACGATCCCGGCCAGCCGGAGCAGGTTGGCCGGGAAGTCCGCCTGCTCAAGGGAACGACGCAATCGATTGATGGGATCGGTTTCACGTTTCGGGACTTCAATGCCGACCGTTCGGCGATGATGCGCGGCGAGAAGACGATCCTGGTGCTGACGGACCTCACGATCACTCCGCCCGACAGTACGAACCACGACGTCACGCTCCGGTATGTCTTCAACGTCGAGACCCGGCAGTTCCAGGCAGAGGAAGCCGACGTGCCCGGTGTCGCCGGAGGAAAGATGCAGGTTCTGGCCGTCTCTCCAAACGACGGCGCCGTCGTTCTTCGGTTGCGCGGAGTATCCAAGGATCCGGCGGCCGAGTACCAGGCCGCCACGACGGAATCGCTTTCGGTCGACGTCACGCAGAAGCCCCTGATCTCGGTGGTCTGGGGCGGCTTCTACGTCTTGATGGCCGGAGCCCTGCTCGCGTTCATCAGGAGATCGCGCGACGCGCGCCGTCTCCTGGCGACCGAGAAGCCGGCACGCACGAAAGCCACCGAGGTCGTCGCCGCGACGGGTCCCGCGGTTCCCGTGCACGGGCGCTCCCGCCTCTAGCCGTCAATTCTTAACACGCCCTTCCTAGCAACCCGGGCCTTCGGGGTCCTGACGCCGGACATCTCGCGCGGGCGGGGCCGGCGCAACAACTTTGAGCCGACAATGTCTTGAGAGATTACGTCTAGAGCGCCGAGGCCCCCGCTCCAGGCTTCGGGCTCGCGTTACAGGACGACCGGCACGATCACCGGCCGCAGGTCGAAGCTGCGGCGGCAGGCGCGCTTGGCGGCCAGCGCCACCTCCGCGCGGAGCCAGTCTGCGTCGGCGCGCTCTTCGGGGCTCGACCGCGCGAGGACGCCGCGGGCG
>DATDNV010000183.1:0-2814 GCA_036518075.1 Thermoanaerobaculia bacterium | reverse complement strand
CGTTCGCGCCCTCGACGAGCGGGTCGGCTTCTGGCCCGGCCGCGCGGACGTCGATGCGTTCGGACCGGAGTCGGATCATCCGGAAGTTTTTTTCGAGCAGCTCGAACGGCTCGCCGACCACATCACGCGCGCGCAGCTCTTCGCGATCGCGCGCAAGGACTGGGACCTTCTTCTCTGCTATCAGCCGGAGGTCGACTCGCTGGGACACGAGTTCTGGATCACCGACCCGGCGCAGCGAGGATTCACCTGGGATCGCGCGGTGAAGTCGGTCGAAACGGTCGACCGCGCCTACGAACTGGCCGATCGCTCGGTCGCCGCCATCGAGCGGGCGCTCACGCCGCGGGACGGCATCTTCGTGACGTCCGACCACGGAATGACGCCGATCTGGACCGAGATCTATCCCAACGAGATCCTGCGCCACGCGGGGCTCGCGAGCTTCGATTCGGAGAAGAAGGTCCAGCCGTCTTCTTCGGCCTATGCGGTCACGGACGGGGCAATCGCGAACGTCTACTGGAAGGAGGGCGCCGATCCGTCATTGCGAGAAAAGGTGGAGAGGCTTTTCCGGGAGTTCCGCCTGCGAGGCGAGTCGCCGTTCGAGAGGATCGTTCGTCGGGAAGACGCCGATTCGTTGGGGTTGAACGCCCCCGAGTCGGGCGACCTGATCGTCATCGGCAAGATCGGAACGCACTTCTCCAAGGGGATTTCGAAGGCGGGTTCGCCCGTCGGACCGACGACCGAATATGCGACGCACGGATATCTCAATACGCATACGGAGATTCAGGCGGCGTTCCTCGCCGCCGGACCCGGCATCGCGCGCGAGAAGGTCGAAACGATCGGTCTGTGGCAGATCGCGGCCCGCGTCGCGCGATTTCTCGGGATCGAACCGCCGCGCGGCGCCGCGCGCTAGATGTTATTTCTCATCGGGTTTGTTCTCATGGAACGTGCCGGGCGCCGGTCCGCCTCCCTCGGCGGCACGCTCGGGCCCGGCCGCGTGAGAACCAACCGGGCCCACGCTTCTAACGGAAAGCGCTTGAGACCGCTCTCGTTTAGAAAATTTCCGGCCGCGTGGTCGCGAAGCAACCGCAGCGGCCCGTTCGCGCGAGATGTCCGGCGGCAGGACCCCGAAGGCCCGGATCGCTAGGAACCAGTCCCGAGAGTGGATGGCTCGCTTCAGCCGTTCTTCTTCTGGAAATCCTTCATGAAGGAGACGAGCGCATCGACTCCCGCTTTCGGGAAGGCGTTGTAGATCGACGCGCGAATACCGCCGACCGAGCGGTGGCCTTTGAGGCCGTCGAGCTTCGCCGCTTTGGCTTCCGAGACGAACGTCTTCTCCAGGTCTTCGGACGGCAGTCGAAACGTCACGTTCATGTTCGAGCGGCTGTCGGGCCGGGCATGCGGCCGGTAGAAGCCTCCCGAGGAATCGAGCGCGTCGTAGAGGACTTTCGCTTTGGCGGCATTCGATCGGCCGATCGCCGCGAGCCCGCCCTGACCCAGAAGCCATTGCGTCACCAGACGCATGATGTAGATCGCGAAGACCGCGGGTGTGTTGTAGAGCGACTTTTCCTTGGCGTGCGTGTTGTAGTCGAGCATGATGCCGAGGCTCTTAGGGGAGCGCGGGAGCAGGTCGTCGCGGATGATGACCAGCGTGACTCCCGCGGGCGCGAGGTTCTTTTGCGCTCCGGCGTAGATCAGCCCGTACTTCGCAACGTCGATTGGCCGGCTGAAGATGTCCGATGAAGCGTCGCAGACGAGCGGGACCGAGCCGACCTCGGGCTCGCGATTCCACTCGACGCCGTGAATCGTCTCGTTGGACGTGAAGTGGACGTAGGCGGCGGCCGGGTCGAGCTTGAGCTCGGTCTGTTGCGGGATGCGTGAGAAATTGTCCGCCTCGGTCGTTGCCGCGATCTGTACCGTCCCGACCTTCTGCGCTTCCTTCACCGCTTTCTTCCCCCACGAGCCGGTGACGATGTAGTCGGCCTTTCCTCCCGCCGGAAGAAGATTCATCGGCACCATCGAGAACTGAAGCGAGGCGCCGCCCTGAAGAAAGAGCACCTGGTAGCCGGCGGGGATCGAGGCGAGCTTGCGGATGTCCGCCTCGCAGCTCCCGATGATTTCTTCGAACGTCTTCGAGCGATGGCTGATCTCGAGGATCGACATCCCGACGCCGGGGAGGGCCATCAGGTCCTTTTGCGCCTGGGCGAGGACCGGCTCCGGAAGAACGGCGGGTCCGGCGGCGAAGTTGAAGATGCGGTCGGTCATAGAAGTCCTAAGTCCTAAGTCCAAAGTCCAAAGTGGCGCTTAACTTAGCACTTCGGACGTCGGACTTCGCACTCGTCAAAGCGGCAGCAGCGTCAGCTCGAGAATGTCGCTACTAGCCCGGCGAATTCCTTCGAGGACCTCGGGGGAAGGCTCCGACCCCAGATGGATCCGGGCCACGGCCGCCTTCGCTCCTTCGAAAACGATGTTCTCGGTCTCCTGAACGTTGATGCCGGCGCGCTGAATGCGGTCGAACACGGAGGCGAGCACTCCGACGCGGTCATAGTGCCGGACGACGAGAAGACAGCAGGCCGGCGACTTCTTGGCGAGATTGACGACGTTGGGTGCGCGGCCGCCTTCCTTGTATTCGCGGACGATCCGCACGGTCTCGGCCGCGATCGCTTCCTGGGCCTGATCGGTGGACGCGCCGATGTGGTGTGTCCCGATGACTCCCGGCAACCGAAAGATTTCCGCGTGCACGTCGCCGGAACCGCCCGCCGGTTCGGCCGCGAAGACATCGAGCCCTGCGCGGAGATTCTTCTCCCGGACCGCTTTCTC
>DATDNV010000182.1:0-2271 GCA_036518075.1 Thermoanaerobaculia bacterium | reverse complement strand
ACCTGAACGGAGGATCTTTGTTTTTCTCCTTCGCCGCGGCATGGCTGGCGCCCCCGGTCCTTCGCCACGAAGGCTGTCCCATTCCGGGCGGGCCACCTGCTATATCAGATCTGATATAACATAAACGGGTCACCGACGCTTCGAGCACCAATTTCTTCAAGAATTGAGCTGGCGGCGAGCACGATTAGCCACAGCCGCTGAGTTCCCAAGTGCGACTGGACAAGCTTAACGGCTCAATGTCTGCGCGGGCTTTGAGTCCGGAGGCTGCTCGACGTCCATTCCGCCGATCCCCTGAACGATGCGGGAGGCAGCGCCCGCCCCGCTGTCCATGAAGATCACTTTTCCCTGTGCGTGGTCGGCGACGTACTTCAAGGCGTCGGTGTACTCGAGATAGAGAAGAAAGGCGGAATCGACTCCCGCGCTCTTCAAGGTGTCGGCCGCCTCCTTCATCCCCTCCGCCATGTTCTTTCGAAAGAGAGCCAGCCCCTCGCCGCGCAACGCCGACGCTTTTTTCTCGGCCTCCGCTCCAATCGTCTTGTACGCCGCCTCCGCCTCGGCGTCCTTCGTCCGCTTGACGAGCAGCGCGGCGCCTTCGTTCTCGGCGGCCGCCAGCAGGTTCTTCGACGACACGACGCGCGCCATCGAGTCCATGATCGACTGATCGAACGTCATGTCGGTGATCTGGATGTCGCGGACCGCGTAGCCCCAGGAAGACACGACCTCGTCCAGGTTTTTCTTGGTGTGCTGGACGATCTCGGCGCGCATCCCGAGAATGTCCGCCTGCTTGGTGCTCGCGACGAACTGGCGGATCGAGCCGTCGATCGTCCTCTGCAGAGCGAGCAGGAACTCCTGCTGCGAGGCGAAGCTGAAGACCGCCTTCTGGATGGTCTCGTCGGAGGAGTTGGCGACGCCGTAGACGATCATGGTCGAGAACTTCACGTTGGCCTGGTCCTGCGTGATGGCCTGGAACTCCATCTGGAGCGCGCGATTCTGCAGCGAGAGACGCGAGAACACGTTCTCCCAGGGAAGCTTGAAATTCGCGCCCTCGCGCATCACACGCCGGTACTTGCCGAAGATGGTGACGACGGCGACGGTGGACTGCGGGATGCTGCGGAACATCGAAAAGAGAATCCAGAGAACGACGATCGCGCCCAGGACGGCCAGGACGAGGCGGATCTCCGGCATCGCTCCTCCTTACGTCGGCGGTGACGTGGGTTTGCGAAAGACCATATTCCAGCCGCCGATGAAGTCAAGCCGGTCGCCCGACCGCGACGGATCCGATTGCGTCAAACGCGAAGCCTGCGCTCCGCGATTATTCGCGGATGACTCTACGCGTGTGGTGTCGTCGCCGGCCTACTCCGAAAGAGCAGGCGCAAGCCTGGCGGCGACCTTGAGAACGGTGTTCCAGTTTCGCGCCGTGCCTCGTGTGCCGAGCTTGGCCTCGATGAGAGCGGCGGTGAGTTTCGACCGGCCCTGGCCGTCCGGGTAGACGATGTAGGCCTGCCGGCCCTCGGCCCGAACGATCTCGGGTCCGCGGATCGCGGCCTGAAGCGCCTTCACGTCGCTCGCGGCAACCGCCTTCTTCAGGCAGACGACGATGAGGCGGCCCGGATCCCGCTTTGCTTCCCGGGGAAACGGGTTGGCCGCCACGATCTGGCTCCACTCTTTCGCAGTTCGAACGAAGTAGTCGGTCTCGATCTTTAGCCGCCGGCTCGTCTCCGCTTCGAGAAGTCGCTCGAGCTCCGAGGGCTTCCGGCCGTCGCTTTCGAAGACGACGTTTCCGCTCACCAGAAGCGTCTGGACTCCGGCAAAGCCCAACTTCTCCAGAAGGGCTCTCAAGCTCGCCATCGATACGGCGCGGCTTCCGCCGAGATTGATGGCGCGCAGCAAGGCAACGTGTCTCGTCACGGCGGCAGCCGCGGATTCTATTCCCCGCGGCCCCGCGTCCGGCGCTTACTTTCCCGTCGGAAGGTTGTAGCTCATCGTGGGCCGCAGACTCAGAATCTCGACGGCCGTTCTCGAGATCAACGGGTTGACCGTTTCCGGAACGAGCCGCTCGCTCTTCTCCCCCAGCATCGCCGCGACGTTCGGCATCGGACGCAGACGCAGGTAGCGCGGCAAAGGTCCGCCGGCCACCATGCGGTACCAGAGCGTCTCTCCCTTCAGCTTCGACGAATCGGCGCCAAGGGCGGCTTCGAACTCCATTGCCTTGCCGGGCTGCAGATCTACCGTCGTCATTTCGAGTCGAGGAGTCGGCTGCGGCTCCGCCGT
>DATDNV010000181.1:0-9589 GCA_036518075.1 Thermoanaerobaculia bacterium | reverse complement strand
ACGCGAGGTGTCTCGGATCTCGGCGCGGACCATCGTGAATTCGCTCGACCCCGAGAAGTACGAGGTCGTACCTCTCGGCCTCGGCGCCGACGGCCGATTTCTGGCGCCGGTGCCTTCGGCGAGGCTGATTTCCGAAAGCGGTGTGCCGAAGAAATTTCTGGCGGGGGAGGAGACAGTTCTCTCTCGCTCCAAAGGGATCGTTCCCAAGGAGATCACGCAAGGCAGGGCCGACGTCATCTTCCCGATCATTCACGGGTCGACCGGAGAAGACGGGGCGCTTCAGGGTTTTCTCGAGATCCTCGGGCTGCCCTACGTCGGCGCTGGAGTGACGGGATCGGCGGTCGGGATGGATAAGTCGATCTTCAAGGCTCTGCTGCGTGACGCCGGGATCCCGCAGGCCCGATCGGTCACGCTCTCGCATCAGACCGGCGGCGAGGCCAGGACGAGGCTTGCCAAGCTCCGCGTCCGGCTTCCTGTCTTCGTCAAGCCGTCGAGCGGGGGCTCATCGGTCGGCGTCACGAAGGTGAAGGACTGGAAGGACCTCGATGGCGCGATCGAGCTCGCGTTTCGGTACGACGAGCGCGCTCTCGTCGAGGAGGGGATCGATGCGCGGGAGCTCGAATGCGCGGTGCTGGGCAACGACGAGCCCAAAGCCTCGGTGGTCGGCGAGGTCGTGCCTGGCCACGAGTTCTACGACTACGACGACAAGTATCGCGAAGACAAGGCGAAGCTCCTCATCCCGGCTCCCATACCGAAATCGGTATCGAACCGGGTCCGCCGGCTCGCCGTGGAAGTCTTCCGGATCGCAGGAATCTCCGGCATGGCGCGGGTCGACTTCTTCCTGAAGCGCGGAACGGAGAAGGTCCTCGTCAACGAGCTGAACACGCTCCCCGGCTTCACGGCGATCTCCATGTATCCGAAGCTCTGGGAGGCGAGCGGACTGCCGCTGCCGAAGCTTCTGGACGAACTCATCCGGCTCGCCCTGGAACGCAAGGGCCGTCGCGATCAGCTCTCGCATGAGCCGCCGGCGGCGCTGACCTAAGGAGCAAGGAGCAGGGAGCAAGAAGCAGGGGCCATGTCATCCCGAGCGTAGCGAGGGATCTACTCCCTCGGCTTCGAGTGACTGGAAAGGCTGATGACCGGAGTCGATTCCTCGTCGCTTCGCTCCTCGGAATGACAAGGATTGGAGCAGATCACGAGATTATATCAGATCTGGTATTGGGTCTCAGGCGCTACCCGCTACCGAATTCCAATCCGCTCCGAGAGATACCGCTCGATCGCGTCTGCTTCCGGTCGAGCGCCGCAAAGCCCGACATAGCAGTCCGGCCGCAAAAGGTAGAACGAGGGCCGGGGAATCTTCGCTCGCTCGAGCACAGGGTCATTCACCGGGTCGCTCGGGATCACCAGGATCTGTGTGAGTTTGGCGGCGCGCGGAGGCAAGGGCGGGGGAGCCTCCTGCCCGATCACGACCAGATTGAAGCGCGTGTCGTCGAGCCTGTCGAAGATGTCTTCCGGGGAACCTGCTGCGGAAAGTCTGACCTTGAGCCACGGAAATCGGTCGCCTCCGCGCGGCGCCTCTTCGGGCCATTGCTCCGGAGTCACTGAGAGCGAGCTTCTGCGATAACGGATTCCGAGCTGAGCGATCGAGCGGAAGAAAGTCTTGCGAACGCGGTCGATCTTCATGGCGGCCGCGAGCATTCGCGGCATGACGTATCTTCGAAAGAGACCAGCCGACGTCGTGTCGGAGACAATGATCGAAAAGAGCGAGTCGGTCGTCGACAAGAGTCGCTCGGCGACCGGCAACCGCTCGCGTTCGTAGGAATCAAGGAGCCCAAGGTCCGCGCGTCCCGGGACCACCAACCCGAGCTTCCAGGCCAGGTTATAAGCGTCCTGAAGTCCCGTGTTCATGCCCTGCGCACCGACGGGGCTATGAACGTGGGCCGCGTCCCCGAGCACGAAGCACCGGCCCTTGCGAAACTGCGCCGCGCGGCGGTGATGGATGCGGTAGGTCGAGAACCAGCGGCATCCCCGAACGTTGAGCGCCGCCCCCGCTTCTTCTTTTATGCACGGGATCACGTCGTCCAGAGTGAGATCGTCCCGGCTGCGCATCGACTTCGGGAGAATGCCGACGAGACGCCAGTGATTCGTTCCTCTCAGCGGGAAGAAGAGATGAAACCCTCCGCGCCAGAGGTAGATGTTCATCTCATCCGGGACCATCGGTCCGGTCATCTCGGTGTCGGCGACGAAGAACACGTGCTCGTAGGGAGCGCCGACGAAGTCGATCCCGTTCATCTCGCGCACGGAGCTGCGCGCTCCGTCGCAGCCGGCGACCCATGCGGCCGAGATTTCGCGGGTCGTTCCGTCCGGCTGCTTGAGAGTCGCTCGGACGCGATCGTTCTCCTGCGCAAGCGCGACGAGCTCCGTCTTCCACTGGATGGGAAGGTTCCAGCGCCGGAGCGCTTCGCCCATGAGTTTCTCGTTGTCGTCCTGGCCGAGTATGAGGAGATAGGGGTAGGGAGTCAGATCCATTCCGATGGCGTTGAACGGCACGTGTGCCGCCCGCTTTCCACCAGCCCACATGTCCGCGCCGACGCCTTTCTTGCCCCACTCGATCGCTTTCTGGTCGATGCCCAGATGCGCATAGATCTCGAGCGTGCGCGCCTGAACGCCGAGAGCTCGGGTTTGCCGGGCCGGCCCGTCGTTCCGGTCGATGATCTGGGCCCGAATGCCCCGCTTCCCGAGCTGGTTGGCGAGCATCAGTCCGGTCGGCCCGGCGCCGACGATCAGGACATCGGTGTCCATCGCCACCTCCTCCTCCTCCCTAGGGGGTGGAATCAGAAACGCAGCGCAGCATATCCGTCGTTCTGGCAGGTCATGAGAACGATGAGCGCATCGCTCGTGATGGTGGCCTCGGGCGAGAGGGTTTTGGGATCGACTCGGTCAGCGTTTGCCCGATTGCTGTCCACGTCGATCGTGCCCACGACCTTCTTTCCATCGTAGGACATTACGGGAAAGATCGCCTCGCTTCGGGTGGTTCCGAACGTCGTCAGATAGCGATCGTCTTTCGTGACATCCGGGACGGTGATGGGTTTCCACAGCGCTACCGCCGCGCCGTTGAACCCCTTCGAGACGGGGAAAACGGGAAACGCGGGCGGCTCGCTGCCGGTCCAGGCAAGCACGGAGATCTGATCCGCCGACACGTCGTAAAAGCCAACCCAGTGGTATCACCGCTGATATTGAATCAGGACCGCCAGCGGCTTTGCCTTTTCCGCTCGGGGCAGCGGAGAAGCGAGCAAGTCCGCGGCCGCGCGCCGAAAAGCATCCATTCGCAATGACGAGACCTCTGCCGCAGCGGCCTAGTGTCCGCGGATCGCGAGGCCTCGCGCGAGATAAATGAACACGGCCGCAAACACGAAATCGTACGCGGCGCAAAAAGGCGGATACCAAGCAGGCAGCTTGGTCGAGATCGCGCGAGGTCGATGCGCCAGATCCCAGATTCCGTGCAACACGAGGCCGGCCGCGATGAACATCGGGGCAAGCCAGAGGCCGAGGAGCGCCAGCACGATGAACGCCGTACCCGCCACGAGCTCGAGGATGACGATCGAAGGCCTTCCGTCGGAAAACGCGAACCCGAGATAGATCGCCGCAATCATGGCCAGGCTGACGGAGTGAAACGCCAGAGGATCCGGGATGAAGTGTGACCAGGCGATCCAGGCGTTGAGACATCCTCCAGCGATCCCGATGATGAGCGCGCGCGCAAGCATGCTGTCCTCCTTCGCTGTGAAGCCGGCGTCTTCAGGGATGGGTGCCTATTCCATATGCGATCGGGCAAGAAGGTCAACCGGATCGCAGTAGTCTCAGAACCCAGGACGTAGCCTGCCCGCCGGCGCATGCCCAAATCTCCGAGGTTGCCGCTCGGTGGTTCGCACCGAGGTCACTTCGGAGCAAGACTAATTGGAAATCGATTGAAGAGTCGGGTCTCGAGCCTCGGCGGTCTCGCGATCCAGAGTGGCGAGCGTCCGTACGTAGATGGCGTCCGCCTCGGCGTGGCTGTTCCCGATCGCGGTCAGACCCAGCTTGCCATATTGCGAAATGGCTCCAATCATGTGAAACAACGCCCCCGACTCCGTCGCGTGGTTGTAGTGGACCCGGTTGAAGGTCGTAATGTCGATCAGGTCTTCGGGGCACAGACCGCGCAGACGCTCCGACCTGAGGTTGTCGGTCGCGCGGTAGAACTTCGGCCGGCCGCTCGGCGAATGGAAGTGTCCCGTCTCGTTGTCGAGACTTCCCCCCGTCAAAAACTGCAGGGCGAGGAACGGATGGGTCGTTCCTCCGATGCGGAGGTTGATCTCGAGGGCGAAGAGCTCCCAGGGACCTTCGCTTGTTCGTCGCAGTGCGAGAAAGTCGACGCCGAACCGGCTGACGACCCCGCGGGCGGCGAGAATCTCCCCGATCCGCCTTCCCGCCGCTTGGAGATCGGTTCGGTAGGCATCCGCGGCGGGGAAACGGCAGGCCTCATAGGTCTGGCCGGTCGGCCCGCCGAGGATCTGGTCGTGGGTCGATAGAAGGACGACCTCGCCGTGCGGATCGATTCGCAACTGAACGCTCGGGGAAGTGGTCTCCACTCCTTCCACGAGCTCTTCGACGATTCCTCCCATTTCCGAAAGCTTCGTGAGGTAACTGGGAGCGGTCTCTGAAGGCTCCGCGAACTCGAGCCTCTGAACGGCGTCGCGGATCGAAGGTTGGCTAGCCACACCCGGATAACGAAAAACAGCGTTCCCGCCGCCCGAGAACCCCTCGTTCAACTTGACGACTGCCCGGGCCAGCTTTGGCCGCCGTCTCTTCAGTTCGATCAGGGCGCCGACGACGTCGTCTTCGGATCGAAGGTCCTCCGATCCCTCGGGACACGCCACTCCCGCCTCGCGGAACACCTTTCGGCTGCCCGACTTCGATCCCAGTACTCGCAGCTGCGGATCGACGCCATTGAGGGGAATGTCGAGGAGCACCGCGAGTCGGCGCTCGAGCTCGGTGGCGCAAAAGACCGTCATGAAGGCTCGCGACCGGTCGCGAATTCCGTAGCGGATGCGTTGAATCAAGCGCGGCCGCTCGAGAATCTTTTGCGTCAGCGGCCGCGGCGAAAGGTCGTGAGCGCAAAGCAGCGTTAGTCGGGACCGCGCGTGGGACGCCGGCACGCCGGCGAGAAGCTGGAAGTAGTAGTCGAGAATCACCGGATGAATCGGATGCGACGTGACGTAAACCCGGTGCGCCTGGGGATTGCGCAGCCGGATCAGTAGAAGAAGGAGACGTTCCTCGTAGAAGCTCGCCGCGGGCAGCTTCCTCAACTCCTTCTCGTCGAGCGTCATCGACGGGATGACAACGGAGGTGTAAGGCTCCTCTGCGCGAGCCGAAAGAGCATTCCAGAGACTCCACAGACGCGGCTTGAGCTGCTCGAAGAGCTCGAGCTCCCGCTCGAGCGTCAGGTCCAGGGCGAAGGGCGGTTTGGGAAGCATTGAGCTCTCAAACTATAGACCGGGAGAATCGCGGGCTTCAGCTGCTGCGATGAGCGTTCTGCGAGTCAAGGCACTCGGCGGTTCCCTCGGCTGACGTCGGCTCTCGGAATTCGGCCGTGAAGACTATTCTCGGCTGGGGCGCGTGGCGCCAAGGATCGATTGTTGAAGCCGATCGGCTCAATCCGCCGGCGAATTCAATTCCGAACCTCGAACTCGAAGATCGAAATCGGCGCATCGCCCGCGTTTCGAATCGTGTGGTGGAGGGAACGATCCCCCCACCGCACGAAACCCGCCTCGGAAACTGAACGTGAAGGTTCTTTGTCCTCCTCGAGGCGGCCGCCGGTGAGCGTCCCGATTCCGTAACCCGTCATGTGTTTGTGGTCGGCCGCCGCTTCGCCGGCCGCCAGGTCGATGCGCACGACGCGGACGCGAGCGTTTTCGAAGGCGACTCTTCCGACGTCCCGATCGGGCCACGCGCTCGCTGGTGCGTCCGCGGCCGCTTTCCCGAGAACCTGGAAAACGAGATAGTGGATCGGAGTGTTTCCGACGTTCTCCACTCGATGCGTCGAGGCGCTGGGGAAGGGCTCGTACCAGACCTCTCCTTCGGGATCAGCAGGCTCGAGCGTCGGTTTCTGTCCCGGTACTTCGTTCTTCGAAGGAGCCGAGGAGATCGTCAAACCGAGAAGGTCGTGGAGGTGAGTGTGAAAGAGCGTCGAGGTCTTCGGCGGAATCACCACGTCCAGCACCTGAACCTCGCTGTTGGTGAAGACCGGACGATGGAACGGTTCCTTCTCGACTGGAACGGCGGCCGGCGGCGATGAGGTTGCCCCGCCACTCAGAGCAAAGATCCAAAAGGCAGCCTGCGAAAAGTGAATCATCTTTCCTCCGTTCGCTCCGGCGTCATTTCCACGCATGAAAGCGGTGAGCTAGCGTATCCGCCGGCCCGCCGCGGATCCCTGGACGAGCTGTTTCAACCGTTTGCGCCGGGTCTCCTCCCTCTTCGCGCTGATCACCCACCACGTGACTTGTTTCTGGTATCCCGGCGGCTGGGCTTCGAAGAAAGCCCAGGCCTTCTTGTTTCTCTGGAAGACGCTCCGATAGGGCTCGACGAGCTGGGTTGGGCGCTGCTCATAGGAGTAGATGCCGGACCTGTTTTCGGTGCGGGCCGCAAAGGCTTTCCGGCCCGAGGGCCGCATTCGCTTCTCCCTCGAGAGGACGGCGACGCGGCGGATGTTGATGGCGCTCCAGATGCTGCCCGTCTTTCGCGGCGTGAACCGGATCGTGTAGCTCTTCTCGTCGATCCGTTTGCGGATTCCGTCGATCCAACCCACACACAGCGCTTCGTCGACCGATTCCGGCCAGGTCACGCTCGGTTGACCGGTGCTCTTCTTCCGGTACCCGACCCAGAGCTCGCTGGCCGATCGGTGATTCGCGTCGAACCACTCTTGCAGGTCTGCCGGCGTGCGGAAAAATACAGGTTTTAGCCGTGTCTTCGACATTCGAGATCTCGCCGGTTGCGCATTCTCATATGTTCGAGCTCGAGGGCTTTCTCCCCACAGCGCAAACCCAACCGTGGCTTCGCTCCTCCCGGACCGCGACATCGAGAAAGCCGGCGCCGACAAGCAGATCGCGATGCTCGTCCAGGGTCAGGTATCGAGCGCGAAGAAGGCTCATGGCAGGCCGGTAGATCGCGTCGAGGCTTCTGCCTCTGTACGTCTCGGCGATGATCGCCAGTCTGCCGCCGGGCTTCAGCACCCGCAATATTTCGCGCACATCCTCCGGGAGATCGGGCCAATAGTAGTGAGTCTCGACGGCAGTGACGACATCGAAGGTGCCATCCGGGAAAGGCAGCTCTGAAACGGAGGCCTGCCGGATTTCGACGCGGCCCTTCGCAATCGAAAAGGCATTGGTGCGTTGAGCCGCGGCGACGCTCGCGGCCGAATAGTCGATTCCGTAGACCTTTCCATCGCTCGCGCTCGCGGCTAGCTTCCGGACCGTCGCTCCTCCGCCGCAACCCACATCGAGAATCGTGAAGCTCTTTTCGAGAGTGAGCTGCGCAAGGCCCCAGTTGGTCAGACGAGCGTGGCTGAGATTCATCACAGACAGGAAAAACCGTCCTGGCCAGCCCGCCGGCTTGCGGCACTGCCGCATCACGAGGATGGCGGCGGCAATCGCCGGTACCCACGTGACGATGTGTTTGAGTAGGGGCGTCATCGACAAGTCGTCCCTAGGTTATTCGTAGATGACGATCGAAAGTTGCGCTCGTGCGTGCGCTGTCCGCGTATGGACGAGCGCGGCCCGGCAAGTAAGATGTGCGGCCGCAGCCGTTCAATCAACCAGGAAACTCGCGTCGATCTGGCGGCTGAAGCGCAGATAGAACGACACGACGCAAGCCTGTCCGGTCTCGATCTGGACCGACTGCGTTCCCGGAGTGTATCCCGGAAACCAGACCGACACCTTCCAGGTATCCGCTCCAACCGAAAAGGCCGCGGCGCCCTGGAGATCCGAGACGCCCGTGTCGATCGCTCCGTGCGGTTCCTGAACGATCCTGATTTTCGTGCCCGGAAGCGCTCGTCCCTTCCAGTCATTCACGACGACGTGAAGGTTCTCTCCGGACTGTTGCGTCTCGCATTCGACGTCCGCAACGAAGCGTGTGTCCGGCGGGTAAGACTTGCCGTTGATCGTCACGCATCCGGTCGCAAGCGCAAGCGGAACGAAAAAGCGGATGGACAAACGTCGCATGCGGCTACCGCTGGGGAGCTTAAGGGATTGCGGGAAGGAGATCGACCGATTAAGGGATGGCTGAGAACCCAAAGCGAGATCACGACCTCGCATCCGCCGACGACCCCGCTCCCATCGCGCGCGTTAATGCCGGAGATGAGATGCAAATGCACCCTCGCGCGGCGAGACCTCGGCGACTCAGTCTCGGCATTGCTTTAAGCGGAGCCCGAAAGCGACCGCGGGACTTCATATCGCACGCGGACGACCCCGTCCGGGTACCTGCGGGAGGAGATCAGGCGGAGCGGCACATCCCGATGGCGCGGGGCGACGAGCGGAATCCCCTTGCCGATGAAGATCGGGATGATGTGGATGTCGAACTCGTCGATCTCGCCGGCGTCCAGAAAGGAGGCGATCAGCCCTCCGCCGCCCATCATCCAGATCTGCTTTCCCGGCGTCGCGCGCAGCCGTTGGGCGAAACGCTTTATCGGCTCCGTAACGAACTCGACGCCCGGCGGCGCTCGTTTCGGAGGCTTGCGCGAGAAGACGTAGTTGGCGAGCTTCGTGTCGAAGAGCCCCTTCTTCTTGCCATGTCTCCGGGCGTAGTTCAACAGCCAGTCGTACGTTCCTCGGCCCCAGAGGATCGTATCGATGGTGGAGTAGAACTCCCGGATGCCGTAGTCCCCGCGAGCCCGGCGATTGAGCCATTCGACGTCGCCGTCGGGCCTGGCGATGTAACCGTCCGCGCTCGTCGCGATGTAGACGATGATCTTTCGTCTGGACTTCATCGAGTCAACCTCCGACGATCGGACTGATCGTCCAAGGCTATCGCGGTATCGGTCGACGACATCGGCCGACATCGGTGCTCCTTTTTGGTTCGAAGACCGCCCACTGCGTGCCCTCCTCAACGTGATATATCAGATCTGATATAAGACGAACGTCGTCTACCACTGTGTGAACCGCAGCGTGTTGCCATCCGGATCGTCGACGTAGAGCTCGGTCGAGCCCCACGATCGCCTGGCCGAACACGCCGTCCCCGCGATGGCTCGAAAGAATGAGGCGGTCACCGCCGCGCATGAGGACGTTGTAGGACGGGTCACCCTCCCGATCGTCCCCGTCCACGCGCTTGAAATCGAGGATGCCGGTGTAGAACGCGAGCGACCTTTGCATCCTGCTGCATGGCACGGTCGGAATGATCGCCATCACGGCCTCCCGTGGATCCTCGCCTTCTCAATGGCTACCGAATCGACGCGACATAATCTGACGGAAGTCCTACCTTCTCCGCGACCGCGCGGAGCTTCGAGGCGTATTCGGGGCTGCGTTCGCTGGGCGACGGCGGTCGAGGCAGGCTGTAGCAGAGC
>DATDNV010000180.1:0-2657 GCA_036518075.1 Thermoanaerobaculia bacterium | reverse complement strand
TCCAGGATCTCCTTGAGCTCCGTCATGGCGATGCGTCCTTTCTCATGGCTTCGAGCGGCGAGACCCGCGGCGGCGACGCCGAGCCGGCGCAGAAGCCTCGTCCGCTTCGGCCAGGGATTTGAGTCCGGTCAGGGCTTCGTCCCAGGTGGATTCCAGCCACTTGCCGAGCGGACCGAGGTCCTTGCGGCGCGCGATGTAGTAGCGGAAGCGCCCATCCTCGCGGCGCGCGACGAGTCCGGCCGACTCGAGCACCCGCAAGTGCTGGGAGACCGCCCCGAAGCTCACGGCGTCCAGGGCTTGATGAATGTCGCCCGCCGCTCGCTCCTTCTCCCAGACCAGCCGCAGGATCTCGCGGCGTCGCGGAGCGGCGAGGGCGTCGAAGACCGAGGACATGCATATATTTTAGTGTTGACTAAAATATAGGTCAAGGCCTTTCCGATCGCCTGGCCAGCGGCGACTTACATCCTCATGATCGGCCGCACCTCGATTGGGCCGGTCGCGGCGCCGGGGACGCGCGCCGCGAGAGCGGAGGCCTCCTCCAGGTCCTTGGCCTCGACGAGGTGGTACCCGCCGAGCTGCTCACGAGTCTCGGCGAAAGGGCCGTCGGTCGACAGGACCTCGCTCCTTGCTCCTGGCTCCTTTTCTCTGCTCCTCCGCCGAGAATTTCGTTTGTTGACCCCCGAAAACCCGCGTGCTAGGTTTGGCCGCCTCTTGAGGGAGTAATGCCGGATCTCGGAAAAAAGTTCGAGTGTTTCAACTGCGGAACGAAGTTCTACAACCTCGGCAAGCCCGAGGCGATCTGCCCCAAGTGCGGCGCGAACCAGAAGAACGCGCGCACCGAGGACGCGCCGCCGCCCCCACCGCGGCCGCCCCGCCGGCCCGCCATCCTGGAGCCCCCCGTCACCGATGAGCAGCCCAACGAGTTTGGCGAAGAAGGGCCGGCCCCCGAAGAAAGCGATTCGGACGACGACGAATTCGACGAAGAGGACGAAGCCGAGGAGAAAGAGCGGGACGAGGAAGAGGAGTTCTAACTCCCGCCGGGTCTGGCTGGGACTCGGCTCCAACCTCGGCGACCGGCGCGCGTTCATCGAGTCCGCGCTCGAAGAAATCTCCAGGATTGCCTCCCTCCGACGCGTCTCTGCTCTCTATGCCACGGAGCCGGTCGGAGACGTCGAGCAGCCCGACTTCTTCAACGCAGCGGCGGAGATCCTCTGGAGAGGATCGCCCGAAGAGATCCTCGCGGCGGTCAAGGCGATCGAGCGAAAGGTCGGCCGCCGTCCGACCCATGTCAACGGCCCGCGGGAGATCGACGTCGACATTCTCGACTTCGGCGGCGCCATCCGAACCGACTCCGATCCGATCCTTCCCCACCCGAGGCTCTCCGCGCGTCGATTCGCGCTCGCGCCGCTCGCGGAGATCGCTCCCCGCTGGCGGCATCCGATCTCGCGGCTGACCGCCCGGCAGCTCTTGAAGCGGCTGCCGGTTTCGCCTTCCGTCCGGCGCCTCAATATCAGACCTGACATAAGACGAATTCGAGCCGGAAGACCATACTAGCCGCGGCTTGCGGCGCGATCGGTGGCTGCACGACCGCCGCCGCGTATTTCCTTAGAGGAGGCTTCGCCCGCTTCGGGGCCCCGGTTTAGAAAATTTGATTGGCCGCGGAGCGGCCGGTTCAGATGTTCGCGAAGCGGCCGGTTCAGGTGTCGCGCCGCTCCGCTATTTCTTCCACTGCGCCAGGTCCTTGCGCGCATCCTCCTGGATGTTGAGGTCTTCGACGAGGTGGGTTGGAGACGGCCCGTCGGCCACGAGGCGCTCGAGGATGCCGACCGCCTCCTTGGCTTCCGCCGACGAGCCGCTGGCGAGAGCCTCCGCGAGGAAGAGCCGATTCACGAAGTTCTCCCCGTTCGCCGCGACCGCAAGGCGCAGGTTCTTGATCGCCTCTTCGTGCGAGACCCAGCCGGTGAAAAACGGGATCCAGGGCGCCTGATCATGGAGCCGCCCAAGGATCCGATACCCTCCGCCCTCCTCGAACGTCGGATCGATCCCGATGACCGACGTCGAGTACGCGCGAATCTTATCGGCCACTCCCGTCTTGGCCGACTCGAGCTTGCCCGCGAGCAGGGCCCACTGACCCCAGGCGACCGCGGACCAGAAGTAGGAGGGGGCGGCGTCGGGGTCGCCAGAGAAATCCGATCCCTTGGAACGCCGCTGGACAATCTCGATCGCCTCGTCGCCTGCGCGGCGCGCCTTCTCGTAAAGCGCTTTCTGCGCGTCTGGCTCGAGCCCCGTGTAGGCCGCCTTGAAGTACAGGGCGCGCGCCAGCTTCCAACGGGCCTCGGCGGTATCCGGTGCGCGCGACGCCGAGTCGTAAGCCGCGATGGAGAAGGAAATCTCGCGCTGGCTCGCGCGCGCTCCGACCCGGCCGTCCTGGCGGCGCGCGTAATGGTAGTCGCCCTCCGCGATCAACGGATTCCCGGCAAACGGACGCATCGGGTCGGGCGGACGATCGCGCTGCTGTCCGCCGGCCCAGGCCGTTGCCAGCAGAGCAGCGCAGACCACGCCGAGCCGCTGGCGCGGAACCCGCCGTCCGTTGGAGATTTTCACGCGAACAGTCTAACCCGCATTATTCATGATCGACTTCAGCGGCCTCCGGCGCG
>DATDNV010000179.1:0-2563 GCA_036518075.1 Thermoanaerobaculia bacterium | reverse complement strand
AGACTGGCCACCGTCATGACGATGCCCACGGTTTGCGCCGACCTCCCAGGCGTCGGAATGTCCTCGAGAACTCAGAAGATTATGCCGGAGCCAGCCATCGAAAGGCGTTAGAACGACCGTTTACCGAACTAAATCAATAAGAATACGTATATGCCCTATTTTGATTAGGAAATTATTGGTCAATTCCTATTTTTGTTCGAAGCAGAGCCATCTCCGAGAGGCCGTCGAGCGTCCTCGCACCGTGCCAGCAGTAGTTATCTCCTTCGACAAAACGAAATTCCGCTTCGGTGCCGAAGACTCTCTCCGCGAGGGATCGATGCTTTTCCGCACGAAAGGGATACGGCTCGCTGGGAAAGAACTGGACTTCCACCGATCGGGCAAGCGCCTCGTTGGGAGACGTCGCCGGGTAGCGGGACAGTGAGTCGCCGTACACGTTGACCCCGCCGGCCAGTCGGAGCAGGTCGGCGACGTACGTATCGTCGGAGACGGTCATCCATGGGTCTTTCCAGATCCAGTAGGCAAAACGGAAGGGACGGGCGACCGGAGCCCGTTCGAGCTCCGCGATCAGTGCTTCGATTCTCGACGCAAGTGCGTCGGACTCGGCAACGCACTCTCCCGAAAGCAGGCTCCCCCAATGCCGAACGGTTGTCGGAACCTCGGAGACGCGCTTCGGGAAAGTGACATCGACCTCGATCCCGCGTGCGCGAAGAGCTTCGACGTCCTCCCGCCGGTTCTCCTCTTCATTTGCCAGGACGAGGTCGGGCGACAGGTCGAGGATGCGCCCGATGTCCGGAGTCTTCGTTCCTCCGACACGAGGAAGCCCCCAGAGAAGCCCCTTCGGCCGAACACAATAGCGCGTCGCCGCCGCGAGGCGGGACAGTCCACCGATGGCGACGACGGTCTCCGTGATCGAAGGACAAAGCGAAACGACTCGCCGCGGCATGAAACGAGTCTACGACTTCTGATCCCTCAGCGTCGCATGCCATCAACGCCCTCTAGAATCACCGTTAGACTCTCTCCCCACTTGGACATTCCGGCCAAAGATCTGGCGGTCCTGTTCCGATCTCACAACCCGCTCGTTATCTGCGAAACGGTTGAAGAGAAGCGGCTCGAGGAGCTCGTGCGCGCCGTGGCGGGCGAGCTCGAGCTTCCGGTGACGACCTGGAGCGCAGCGAGCGGTCTGGCTCCCTGCCACCCGGTGGACTCCAGCAAGACGACCGATCTTGCCTTCGCCCTGCGCGAGATCCGCTCTTGCCATGGCGACGGTGTCTGGCTGCTCAAGGATCCGCAGCCCCACCTGGAAAACCCGTCCACGCTTCGCGCTTTGCGCGAAACCGCCCAGGAGTTCGCGGGATCCGAGCGAACGCTCGTGATGGTCGGGCCTTCGATCCCGTCCAAACCCGAACTGGACGATCTGCAGGTTCGGTTCGACCTGGCGCTGCCGGGACCCGATGAATTGCGTGACCTCGTCATGGATACGGTCCGCCGGATCCCTCGAGATCATCCGGGAAAGCGCGTGAGTCTGTCACGGGACGATGTCGAGGGCCTCGTCTCCGATCTGCAGGGGTTGACGATGTTCGAAGCGGAGCGAGCCCTGGCGCGCGCCATCGTCGAGGACGGCGCGCTGACCGGCGCGGACCGCCCGCGCGTACGCGAAAGCAAACGGAACCTGGTCGAGAGCGGCGGTCTTCTCGACTTCGTGCCGACGCCGGAGGGACTCGAGCAGGTCGGAGGACTGGAGCGGTTGAAGAAGTGGGTCGCCACCCGGCGCGTGGGGCTCTTTCCACAGCCCGGCGAAAAGCCACTCGAGCCTCCCAAGGGCATCCTCCTGTTGGGAGTTCAGGGATGCGGCAAGAGCGTGGCCGCCAAAGCGATCGCGGCTTCGTGGAACCTGCCGCTCCTCTCGCTCGACGCCGGGCGCCTCCTGGCTCCCTACATCGGGGAATCGGAGCGAAACCTGCGCGATGCGCTGAAACGAGTGGAGCGGATGGCGCCCTGCGTTCTCTGGGTCGACGAGATCGAAAAGGCGTTCGTGTCGGTGCGGTCCAACGAGAGCGACGGCGGCGTGTCCAAACGGCTCCTGGGAGCGCTCCTGACCTGGATGCAGGAGAGGTCGGCGAAAGTCTTTCTGGTCGCCACCGCCAATTCGGTGGAGGACCTGCCGCCCGAGCTCATGCGCAAGGGCCGGCTCGACGAGATCTTCTTCATCGACTTGCCGGGGTCCGCGGCGCGGCGCGAGATTTTCCGGTTGCACCTGGCCAAGCGGGGCGAAGATCCCGGCCGCTTCGACCTGGACGCGCTCGCGGCCGCGTCGCGAGGTTTTTCGGGGGCGGAGATCGAGCAGGTCGTCGTCTCCGCGCTCTATGAGGCGCGCGCGGCCCGGATCCCTCTCGACATGGGCGCGGTGCTCGTGTCGCTGCGTTCGACGCGCCCGCTGTCGGTGGTGCGAGGAGAGAAGATCGCGGCGCTGCGCGCCTGGGCGGCCGCACGATGCGTTCCGGCCGACGCCCAGGCGCAAGGCGAGCCGCCGAGCAGGTAAGCTCCGGTTTTTTAGAACAGTTTT
>DATDNV010000178.1:0-5461 GCA_036518075.1 Thermoanaerobaculia bacterium | reverse complement strand
AGCATGTCGACCTCGAGGCGCCCGCAGGTCGGGCAGGCGATGACGTTGACGCCGTCGTCGCGCAAGCCCATCGCCTTCAGGATCTCTCGCCCGACGCGGACCTCCTCCACGGGATCGGTCGCGAGCGAGACACGGATCGTGTCGCCGATGCCTTCGGCGAGCAGGATCGCGAGGCCCGCCGCCGACTTGATCGAACCGGAGAACTGGGATCCGGCCTCGGTCACGCCGAGGTGAAGCGGGTAGTCGCTCTGCTTGGAGAACAGCCGGTAAGCCTCGACCATCATCGGGACATTTGAGGCCTTGAGCGAGAGCTTCGTCTCGTAGAAGCCGAGCGATTCCAGGATCTCGATGTGCCGGGATCCGGACTCGACCATCGCTTCGGGGGTGGGTTCGCCGTACTTCTTCAAGAGATCCTTCTCGAGCGATCCCGCGTTAACGCCGATGCGGATCGGGATGCCCTTGTCCTTGGCCATCTTGACGACTTCTTCGACCTTCCAGCGCGCGCCGATGTTGCCGGGATTCAGGCGCAGTCCCGGGACTCCCTTCTCCATGACGCGAATCGCGTTGCGGTAGTCGAAGTGCACGTCGGCGATGATGGGAACCGAGCAACCGGCGACGAGCTTGTCGAAGATGTCGGCGGCCTCGATCGTGTTCGCGGTGACGCGCACGATCTCGCAGCCGGCCATGATCATGTCGCGGATCTGCCAGAGGGTCGCCTCGACGTCGGCGGTCTCGGTCTTGGTCATCGACTGGACGGGAATCGGGGCGCCGCCGCCGATCAGGACGTTGCCGAGGCGGATCTGTCGGGTCTTTCGGCGCGGGGCGAGGGACTTTGGCCTCGCGGGGGGACGGTTCTCGTTCAAGGTCGGCAGGGTCGACGCGCCCGAGCCCGCGACCGGAAGCATTGTGCTCATGAGACCGACGATTCTACCGTGAAACGGCGAGTGTCCGGTCTTTGCCTCCCCGTCCCACTTCGATAAGCTCTCGTTCAACGAGGCTCGCGGCGGAGGCGGTGCCGAGCTTCTGAAGATGAAATCACGGCGACGGATTCTCTGCGTCTTTCCGCGCTACGCCCGATCCTTCGGGACGCTGCACCATTCCTATCGCCTGAAGGGACGCGTGCGGGCATTCATGCCGCCGCAGGGACTTCTCGTCATCGCGGCTACCATTCCGCCGGACTGGTTGGTGCGATTCGTCGACGAGAACATCTCGCCTGCGACCGACGAGGATTTCACCTGGGCCGACGCGGTGTTCGTGACGGGCATGCACGTACAGCGCGAGACGATCAACGACGTCAACGCGCGCGCGCATCGATTCGGGAAGACCACCGTGCTGGGCGGGCCGTCGGTGTCGGCCTGCCCCGAGTGGTACCCGCAATTCGACGTTCTCCACTGCGGCGAGCTCGGCGACGCGACCGCGGCGCTCTACACGCGGCTGGATGAGACGGTCGAGCGTCCGGCCGAGCAGCTTCGCCTGACGACCGGCTCGCGCACGCCCCTGTCCGAATTTCCGCTGCCCGCGTACCACATGGTCCACATCAAGGACTATTTCCTCGCGAGCGTTCAGTTCTCCTCGGGCTGTCCGTATCGGTGCGAGTTCTGCGACATCCCGGAGCTCTACGGCCGCAACCCCAGGCTCAAGACGCCCGAGCAGCTCTGCCGGGAGCTCGACGCGATCATGGCGGCGGGCCCGCCGGGCTCGATCTACTTCGTCGACGACAACTTCATCGCGAATCCGAAGGCCGCGCTCGACCTGCTGCCTCATCTCGTCGCATGGCAGCGGCGGACCGGGTACCGGATCCGGCTCGCGTGCGAGGCGACGCTGAACCTCGCGCAGGATCGGCGAATTCTGGAGCTGATGCGCGAGGCCCAGTTCCACACCGTCTTCGTCGGCATCGAGACTCCGGACGAAGAGGCGCTTCGCGGGATGGTGAAAGATCAGAACCTGCGGATGCCGATTCTCGAAGCAGTGAAGATCCTGAATTCCTACGGCATCGAGATCGTATCGGGGATCATCATGGGCCTCGACCAGGATACGGAGCGCACGCCCGACGACATCCTCGCCTTCATCGAAGCCGCGAAGATCCCGATGCTGACGATCAACCTCCTCTACGCGCTGCCGAAGACACCGCTCTGGAGGCGTCTGGAGAAGGCGGGTCGAATCCTTTCCGACGGGACGGGGGGCGACGAGTCGAACGTGGCGTTCCTTCTGCCGAGAGAGAAAGTCCGCGCGGGCTGGCTCAAGTGCGTTGCGAGCGCCAATGCGCCGGAGGCGCTCTATCGCCGTTTTCAGCACCAGATCGAACACACCTTCCCCCATCGCTTCGATCCGGGGAAGTGGAGGCGTGTCGAGAAGCAGGACGTCAAGCAAGGCCTCGGAATGCTCGCGCGCATTCTCTGGCGCGTAGGCGTTCTTTCCGATTACCGGCGCATCTTCTGGCGAATGGCCTGGCCGGCGTTGAAGGCCGGAAAGATCGAGCCGGTCATCCATGTCGGCCTCGTCGCGCACCACCTGATCCTCTTTGCCCGCGACTGCGAAGCGGGAGTCGGGGAATATTCCTTCTACTCACAGGCGGGCCCCAAACGCCGCCCCTTCTCCGCGGCCAAGCCCGAACTCTTTCTGGCCGGCGCGCCCGCCTCGAGATCAGGGGCTAAGGTGAGGGGGACGTTGGTTGGAGGGTGCAAAGAGCTCGTAGAGGTCCCGAGGGGATTTCACCGAGAGAATCCGCTGGACGAATCCTTCCCGGTGCAGGAGGTGGCTGAGCCGCGCCTCCCAGATGAGCTGTAGCGAGACCGTGCGTGCCAACAGGAGGAAGACGATTCGAGGCCGATACCCGTGCGTCTCCGAAAACTCGACCGGCCGTACGGCGCGAACGATCACGATGTGGTCGCGGCCGAGCGGGCACTTCTCCGGCTCGCGCGGGTGCGGAAAGGCGACCTCCGGGTGGAGTGCAGTGCTGCAGAGGTGTTCTCTCTCCATGATTGAAGCGTAGATTCGCTGCTTCGCCGCCTCCTCGGGTCCCTCCGGCAGGCTGAGCACGGCACGCTGAATCGCATTACGGATCAGCATTCCGGCTTCGGAGTCCGGGACGTCGAGAAAGATGTTCTTCTCAGCGATGTGAGAAGAAAGACGAACCTGGGAGCCCAGCTCCTCCACGGGTTCGAGCTGACGCTCATCCCCCGTTCGCCGCTTCAGAAGCCACTGCTCGATGTCGATCGCACGGAAGGCCCAGCGGCCGCGGACCCGAAGAGCCCGCAGTTCATTCGCCAACCGATAGACGCTGCTCGCGGAGAGTGAGAGGTAAGCGGAGACCTCGGCGACCGTCATCGTCCGATCGGTTTCGGAGTCGTCCTTCCTTCCTTGGCCTTGCATCGATCGCTGGTCTTCCATGGAGGGGAGTCGCACTATTGGTCCTGATCCCTTTTCATGTCTTTTGGCGTATTTTTGGGTAAAGCGACGTGGATTATTGACAAACAAAGTATTCTAGGGTAGAAGCTATCCAGGTGTCAATTCGTCGGGCGATACAAACGGGAGGCAGGTAGATGGAGGATCGGCTGCTGACGATCAAGCAGCTCGCCGAGTACCTGAGCGTGAACGACCGCACAGTGCTCAAGCTCGTATCCGATGGGCTTCTTCCCGGCGTAAAGGTCGGGAATCAATGGCGTTTTCGGAAGGCGATGATCGACACGTGGCTGGATGACCAGATGCTCGGGGTTACGCCCCGATACCTGGATCCGCCCAAACTGAATGGCTCGCCGCGGCGGATGCTCGAGCTCGCGAGCTGCTTTCAACTGGACCACATCATCCCCGAGCTCGAAGCCGAATCCAGGAACACGGTCGTCGAGGAGCTGGCCGGACTGGCTTCCCGACTAGGTCTCATACGTGACAAGACCTGGTTCGTCGGTGCGCTCATCCAGCGCGAGAACGTCATGCCCAGCGCCATCGGCAACGGCATCGCGTTCCTCCACACGCTACGGCGCAACCCAGAGCAAGTCGCACGGCCGTTCATGGTTCTGGGCCGGTCGCGTCACGGAGTTGACTTCGACGCACTTGACGGCGGGCTCACCCACCTCTTCTTTGTGTTGGGTCTGAAGTTCGACGAGCTCTACCTCCCTTGGTTGCACAAGCTCTCGCAGATGTTCGCGGACAAGGACGCTGTGTTGGAAATCATGAACGCGCCCAACGCCAGCGCAATTTTCGAGGCCGTCGCCGCGGCGGAACGCAGGCTCGAGCCAGAGGTCAAGGCCACAATCGCGCACTGATGAACAATGGAACCGACGAACAGTGGATAAGACCGTCCGCGTTTTGACTGAACTCTCAGCGGTCGATGATCAGCTCTCCCGGAAGGAAGCGCTGATGGACGGCCTCGCGCTTGCGCTCGAAGAGCGCCGCGCGGCGCTCCGCAAGGCTATCCCGACAGTCTTTCTGGCCGCCTACGACGCTCTCGGCCGGGTGGGTCGCCGCCCAGTCGTAGTCGAGATGCGCGGCGCGCACTGCGGCGGTTGCTACCTGCGTCTCCCGCCGCAGATGGATTCTTCGATCCGCCAGCGCCAATCGCTGTGCCCCTGTCCCCACTGCCGTCGCTTGGTTTACTCGTCCCCTCGGGCGGGAGCGAGCGAAGACGTCAAGGAGTCGGATCACAAGCTCGCGGACCGCCCCGCGATGAAAGGCAGTGCATCCAAGCGGGTCCGCCTTCATTCTCGTCGGCAACCCTCTCGCCAAGAACCCCGCGCTGCCAAGCAACGTCAGCCCCGCGGCAAAGATGCTCATCACGAGAGGTCTGCGCGCGGCAACCCCGGCTTCGCCGACGCATCGCCCGCCGAGGCGAATTCGGCAGACTCAAGCAGGTTGCTGAAGAAGGGTGTGGGATGACGTTGCGAGAATTTCAAAGAGATCCGGGGCCCTGCTCCCGTTTAGAAGCTAGTTACGCCCGCATCCATTTTTCAGCAGCCTGCTAGGCCTTATCGCAGTGATCTACTCCGGCATCGTATGAGATAGCTGCACCTGTGGAGCTCAGAGTCCGAGACGTCGCCCGCCTGCTGAACATTTCCGAACAGACTGTGTATCGGTGGGTTCGCAGCCGCTCGTTACCCGCGCATCGGGTGCACGATCAGTATCACTTCAACCGAGTCGAGCTGCAGGAGTGGGCCGCACTACACAAGCACCGCGTGTCCCCGGAGCTCTTCGCCCCCAATGGATCCACCAAGGAGCTCCCCAGTCTTCGCGCCGCGATCGGGCGGGGAGGCATCTTCTATGCCGTGCGTGGAGAGAGTCGGGACGAAGTTCTGGCGGCCGTCACGCGGCTGCCCGAGATCCCGGCGGGGGTTGATCGCCACTTGCTACACCAACTCCTGGTCGCTCGGGAAGCGTTGGCGTCCACCAGCATGGGCGCCGGCGTCGCGATCCCGCACCCACGCGACCCGGTCGTGGTCCACGTGGACCAGCCGGCGGTGTTCCTCTG
>DATDNV010000177.1:0-2856 GCA_036518075.1 Thermoanaerobaculia bacterium | reverse complement strand
GCCGGGGGTCGCAGGAATCGATCGTTGGTCTACCTGGCGAATCTGTCGACGTCGACCACGGCTTTCGCAAATGCCTCGGGAGCTTCCTGGGGCAAGTTATGCCCGATGCCGCCGCTGATGTTCCGATGCTCGTATTTGCCGGTGAATTTCGCTAAATAAGCGCTGGGTTCCGGATGCGGGGCGCCATTGGCGTCGCCCTCCATCGTGATCGTGGGAACCGTGATGACCGGTCTAGTCGCGAGGCGCTTTTCGAGGTCGTCGAATTTCCGCTCGCCATCCGCGAGACCCTGTCTCCAGCGGTAGTTGTGGATCACGATGGCGACGTGATCCGGATTGTTGAAGGAGGCCGCGCTGCGGTCGTACGTCGCATCGTCGAACTTCCATTTCGGCGACGCAAGCTGCCAGATGAGCTTCGAGAAATCATGGCGGTATTTTTCGTAGCCGGCGCGGCCGCGATCCGTCGCGAAGTAGAACTGGTACCACCACTGGAGCTCAGCCGAGGGCGGCAGCGGCTGCTGACCGGACTCCTGGCTGCCGATCAGATAACCGCTCACGGAAACGAGGCCTTTGCATCGCTCCGGCCAGAGCGCCGCGATGATGTCGCCTGTCCGCGCTCCCCAATCGAAGCCGGCGAGGATCGCCCTCTGGATCTTGAGAGCATCCATGAGATCTGTGATGTCGACCGCGACGGCCGATGGCTGGCCGTTGCGGAAGGTGTCATTGGACAGAAAGCGTGTCGGACCGTAGCCGCGCAGGTACGGTGTGATCGTTCGATAGCCCCTTTCTGCCAACAGCGGTGAGACATCGACAAAGCTGTAGATGTCGTACGGCCAGCCGTGCAGAAGAAGGACCGGCGGGCCGTTTGCGGGACCAGCTTCGGCGTAAGAGACATTCAAAACACCGGCATCGATCTGCTTGAGGGGAGGGAAGGAGGTGTGTGATCCGGTGCTCGCGGCAGGCGCCGCTGAACGGGAGTTGGCGATGGGAGATCTGGTCAGGCCGAATCCTGCGGCCGCAACGGCCGCCGCCGCAGTGCCGAGAAAGCGTCGTCGATCGTAATTGGCCTCGTCAGGCATCTTTGCCTCCTGTGAATCCTGTTCGCCGAACATCAAGACCTCTGCACTGGCTCAACCGAATGTGAAACAGAACGTCTCGACACCGGGATCGAGGAACTCGATCTCGAACGTCCGATCGACAATCGGCCTCGGCTGGCGGATGAGCTGATAGAGCTTCGGCTCGGTGACGGTGCCCGCCCCCTGGGCGTCCGTGTCCGTCCCGTGAGCGGCCTCCGGCGCGTGACCATCGATGAGCACGCGGAACTTGACCGGTCCAGCCGCCTTGCCGGGGCCCATGACGAGGTTCACGTCTCGCGCATGGAAGCGGTAGACGATCCGAGCATTGGGTTTGTCCGCGGACGCGATCTCTCTTCCGACCGTCCACTCTCCGCCGAGGCCCCAGTGGTTGAGCGCGAGCCGTTCCGGAACGGTGTAAGCGTGCGGTTTGCCCTCCGCTCCACCAGGTGACGCGAAGTTCACTCTCTTCTGGGACCCAACGTAGCTCTCGCCTGACTTCAAGTCGTTCCAGCCGGCCGCGACCTCGGTGCCCTGCGGGTTCACGGTCACCAGATCGGTGGGCACCTCTGCGGCCCCGGCCTCCGTGAGCAGCTGCTGGATGGCCCGCTCTGTCTCTTCGTACGCCTCCTCGCCGAAGTGGTGAAACCGGATCCGGCCCTGCGCATCGGCGAGGTAGACAGCGGGCCAGTAGTTGTTGTCGAAAGCGTGCCAGACCCCATAGTCGTTGTCGACAGCGACCGGGTAGTCCACGCGCATCGCCTGTGCGGCGCGCCGGACGTTCGCGACGTCGTGCTCGACGGTGAACTCCGGGGTGTGCACGCCGATCACGACGAGCCCCTTGTCCTTGTATTTTGCCGCCCAGGCGCGAACGTAGGGCAGGGTGCGCAGCCAGTTGACGCACGTGAGCGTCCAGAAGTCGACGAGGACGACCTTGCCGCGCAGGCCGGCCGGAGTCAGTGGCGGCGAGTTGATCCAGGTCGTTGCTCCTTCGAATGACGCGAGCTGCCCTTCGACGGGGAGTTTTGCCGAGCGAGGTCCGGCCGGTTCAGTCAATGTCGTCTCCTCCCTGAATCCGGATGCCCCGCCGATCGAGGCCACGAGCATCGCGGCGGACAGAAATTGCTTGCGTGTCATGACCGCTCTCCGACGTGAAGGACCCAGCGCCCGCCAGCGGTCGCGACAATGACCAGGTTCATCGCCAGCAGCATCAGGTCGTAATGCCAGCCGTCAGTGCCCTTTCCCCAGATCCCGGTCTTCCACTGGAATGCCTTCTTCTGGATCGCGCCGAGGCCCACGACCATCAGGCCGAGCGCCGCTGGCTGGACGAGGATTCCGCTGACGAGGCCAAGACTCCCCAGGGCCTCCGCCGCGCCGAGCGCGCGTGTCGCGTTCGGCGTGAGCTCGACGCTCTTCGCGCGGCCGACCGGGTCTGTCAGGTGGTAATAGCCGCTCGCCCCGAAGACGAGCGCGACGACCAGCCGCAGGACGAAGAGAGCGAAGTCTCCAAGAGCGAGGGACGACGGAAACGTCACGTTCAGATCCATGATCTGGTCCGCGCTCACTCGGGCAGCTTCGCGCCCGACTGTTCTGCCGCCATGTATTCCGCGTACCAGTCGGACCAGTTCGCGTCGCGCTGCCCGATGCGTTTCTCGTGCTCGCCGTGCGCGGCCGCGGCCCGCCGCATCGCCCCGGCCAGGTCCGCCACGGACGAGTACGTCGTCACGGCGGGGTCAACCCGCCCGGGCAGCCGGGTGGTGACCTCTTGCAGCAGCCAGGTGTTGCC
>DATDNV010000176.1:0-6170 GCA_036518075.1 Thermoanaerobaculia bacterium | reverse complement strand
GTCTGGCCTGGACCTCGCGCTCTTCGGGAATCACCTCCGCGCTGCGCCGGGTCGTCTGGGCCGGCTCGGGGTGGATCGCTGTCGGGGACGCGGGCAAGATTCTGACGAGTCCGGATGCCGCGAGCTGGACCGCGCGTTCCTCGGGGACGACCAAAGACCTTCTGGCGGTCGGCTGGAACGGCTCGCGCGTGGTCGCCGTCGGTAACCCGGGAGCAATTCTTTCGAGCGCCGACGGAGAGACCTGGAGTCCCGCCTCCTTCTTTTCCTACGACCGGCTCACGTCGGTAACCTGGGACGGCACGCAGTTCGTCGTCGCGAGCAACGGATTCTTGAACCGGACCAACGTCCTCATGAGCCCCGACGGAGTCGCCTGGCGCGCTTCCTATGTCGGCGGCACGAACCCGATGGACGCGATCCGATGGACTGGCTCGGAATTTCTGGGTGTGGGCGCCTTCGGCGCGGTCTTCCACAGTCCGGACGGCTTCCAGTGGAGTGTCTCGACGGCCCCGACCGCGAGCGATCTGCTGGCGCTGGCCTCCAATGGCTCTCTTCAGGTCGCTGTCGGTACGAAAGGGACGATCCTCTCGAGCTCCGACGGTGTGTCCTGGAGCTCGCGCGCGCCGGGAAGCCGCGCGGCTCTCTCCGCCGTCGCCTGGAACGGTTCGGCGTTCGCCGCCGTCGGGGCTCTGGGCGTCGCGCAGACGAGCGCGGATTCACTGACCTGGAGTCGTCACGCGACGCAGACAACACCCGTCAAGAGATTTCTTCTTAGCGTCGCTTCCGACGGGAAGACGTTCGCGGCCGTGGGAGACGCGGGGACGATCGTCACGAGCGCCGACGGAGTCTCCTGGGTCGTGCGCGAGCCCGTGCCCAACACGGTGCTCACGAGCATCCTCTGGGACGGGAAACGCTTCGTCTCGGTCGGGTATGACAGCGTCGTCGTGACGAGCGTGGACGGCGTGACCTGGAACACCCAGAGAGTGGCCCCCGGGACTCTGAACGGGATCGCCTGGAACGGAAGCCTGTACACCGCGGTCGGAGGCGAAGAGTCGCGGATCATCGCGACCAGCCCCGACCTGGTCCACTGGACCGTTCCGTACTCGGAGATGGGCGGCGGCCTGTTCGGCGTGGCCTGGAGCGGCGCCTCGTTCGTGGCCGTGGGAGACAGCGGGGTCGTGTTCACGAGTCCCGACGGCGTTTCCTGGACTCGCGGCTCAACGGGGACGGGTCAGGTTCTCCATTCGGTCGCCTGGGCTGGGGATCGGTTCGTCGCGGTCGGCGCCAACGGCACGCTCGTCGAGAGTGTGGATGGCGTCGACTGGGCGGCGATCGATACCGGCACCGTCAACAGTCTCTACGGGGTCGCTTTCGCCGGGGGACGTCTTCTCGCCCTCGGAAACGCAGGCACGATTCTGCGAGCCAACTGTTCGCTCGGCGAATCGCTTGCGGCCATCGGGCCTGCGACAGGACGCGGGACGGTGACGGTTCCCTCTCGTCCGTAGGGACATTTCTCACAACTCGTTCTGCTGGGAGCGGTCGCGCCGGTCCCGCCTCCCTCGTCGCCACGCTCGGGCCATGTCGCTATAGCCACGCACGGGCCCTCGCTTGTCGTTCGGTCGCAGTCGTTGCCCGCCTGAGGTCTCCGGGCCGCGCTCCCTCACTCACGGCTCCTCCGGGAGGCGGTCCCGTCGCATGTCGAATGATGCTCGGAGACAAGGAATGCGGAGAGGGCCGGAGGGGTGACGCCGGACAGAGATCTCGCGTGCGTGCGGAGGGAGACATCTGAACCGGCCCGCTGCGCGGGCCAATCAAATTTTCTAGCCGTTCACGGCGCGAGCGGCGGGGGTGGCTTTGGTTTAGAAAATTTCCGGCCGCCGCTCGCATAGCGAGCGCCTGCGGCCCAGTCCGCGCGAGATGTCCGGCGGCAGGACCCCGGAGGCCCGGATCATTGGGAACAGCGCTTTGAGACTGATGCCGCGGCCAGCTGCGCCGCCAGCTATACTTCGCCGCCGGTGGAAGCGAGTCTCATCCGAGCGGAGGGGAGCCGACCAGGCTGATGCCGAAACGCTCGGATTTGAAGAGCATCCTCGTCATCGGATCGGGGCCGATCGTCATCGGCCAGGCTTGCGAGTTCGACTATTCCGGAACTCAGGCGGTGCGCGCGCTCAAACGGGAGGGCTACCGCGTCGTTCTGGTCAACTCGAATCCGGCGACGATCATGACCGACCCCGAGCTCGCGGATGCGACCTACGTCGAACCTTTGACGCCGGATTTTCTCGAGCGCATCATCGACAAGGAGCGGCCGGACGCCGTTCTGCCGACCGTCGGCGGCCAGACCGGCCTGAATCTCGCTCTCGCGCTCTCGGACCGGGGCATCCTCGAAAAGCGAAACGTCCAGCTGATCGGGGCCAACGAGCACTCGATGCGGCTGGCCGAGGACCGGGAGCTGTTCAAGAAAGCGATGCTCGAGATCGGAGCCGCTGTTCCTCGGTCCGGCCGCGCTGGCTCGCTCGCCGAAGCGCAGGCGGTCATCGCCGAGATCGGGCTGCCCGTCGTCATCCGGCCGTCCTTCACGCTCGGGGGATCGGGGGGAGGCACCGCCCGAAGCCCGGAGGAGTTCGAGCGCGCGGTCGCTCACGGGCTCTCGGAGTCTCCGGCCCATGAGGTGCTGATCGAAGAATCGGTCGAAGGCTGGAAAGAGTTCGAGCTCGAGGTGATGCGCGACCGACACGACAACGTCATCGTCATCTGCTCGATCGAGAACTTCGACGCAATGGGAGTCCACACGGGCGATTCGATCACCGTCGCTCCCCAGATGACGCTGTCGGATCGCCAGTACCAGCAGATGCGGGACGAGGCCAAGGCGGTCATCCGCAAGGTCGGCGTGGACACGGGAGGCTCGAACATCCAGTTCGCCGTCGAGCCGGACACGGGGCGGCGCGTCGTGATCGAGATGAACCCGCGCGTCTCGCGCTCCTCGGCGCTCGCCTCGAAGGCGACCGGATTTCCGATCGCCAAGATCGCGGCACTTCTGGCGGTCGGATACACGTTGGACGAGATTCCAAACGACATCACCCAGAAAACTCCGGCGAGCTTCGAGCCGTCGCTCGATTATGTCGTCGTCAAGATTCCTCGATGGACGTTCGAAAAGTTTCCGCGCGCCGATCCGACGTTGACGATCCAGATGAAGTCGGTCGGCGAGGCGATGGCGATCGGCCGGACGTTCGTCGAGGCGCTCGGCAAGGCGGTCCGTTCCCTGGAGATCGGCCGGGACGGACTCGACGACGGAAGGCCGCCGCTCGAGCGGGACGAGCTGATCAAGGGGCTTCGAGTCCCGACCTGGGAGCGGCTCTTCCACCTGCGGCGGGCGTTCGCACTCGGAATGTCGGTCGAGGAGGTCGCCTGCTATACGCGTATCGATCCCTGGTTCCTGGACGCGATACGCGGAGTCTTCGAAACCGAAGGGCGGCTCGCGGGTCGCCGTGTCGAGGAGTTGACATACGCCGAGCTGAGGCAGGCCAAACGGCTCGGCCTCTCCGACGCGGCGATCGCCCGCTCCGTCGCGGCCGAAGAAGGCGCGGTTCGCCGTCAGCGCCAGAAGCTGGGCGTCCGTCCCGTCTACAAAACGATCGACACCTGCGCGGCGGAGTTCGAGGCAGAGACTCCCTACTTTTATTCGACCTACGAGGACGAGAACGAGTCGGTCCGGACCGACCAGCCCAAAGTCGTGATCCTGGGAGGTGGCCCCAACCGCATCGGGCAGGGGATCGAGTTCGACTACTGCTGCGTCCACGCGTGCTACGCGTTGTCGGATGCCGGCTACGAGACGGTCATGATCAACTGCAACCCCGAGACGGTCTCGACCGACTACGACACATCGGACCGCCTCTATTTCGAGCCTCTCACCTTCGAGGATGTGTCGGCAGTTCTCGACAACGAGAGACCGGACGGAGTCCTCGTTCAGTTCGGCGGACAGACCCCGTTGAAGCTCGCGCGGCCGCTCGAAGCGGCGGGCTATCCGATCTGGGGCACGTCGCCGGAGTCGATCGATCTGGCGGAGGATCGGGGCCGCTTCGGCCAGCTTCTCTCGGAGCTCGGGCTCGCCGCGCCCGAGCATGCCGAGGCGCGCTCGGTTTTCGACGCGCTCGCCGCCGCGCGACGGATCGGCTATCCGCTGATGGTTCGCCCTTCTTACGTTCTCGGCGGACGCGCGATGGCGGTCGTCTTCGACGACGCGCATCTCTCCTCCTACCTGCAACAGGCGCTCGACAGCTCACCGGATCATCCGGTCCTCATCGATCGATTCCTGGATGACGCGTTCGAGTACGACGTCGATGCACTGTCCGACGGCACCGACACGTGGATCGGCGGAATCCAGCAGCACATCGAGGAGGCCGGAATCCATTCGGGCGACTCCTTTTCGGTTCTGCCGGCGTGGAAAGTGACACCCGCGCAGGCGGAGGAGATCAAGAGAGCGACGCGCCAGCTGGCCCGGGCATTGCGGGTTCGCGGTCTGGTCAACATCCAGTTCGCGAGCCAGAACGGGGTCTTCTACGTGCTGGAGGTCAACCCGCGCGCCTCGCGCACGGTGCCCTTCGTGTCCAAGGCGATCGGGGTCCCGATGGCGCGGTACGCGGCGCTGCTGGCCGCCGGAAAATCGCTCGCGTCCCTCGGCCTTCCTCCCGAGCGGGACCCGGCCGACTTCTTCATCAAGGCGCCGGTGTTCCCCTTCAAGAAGTTTCCGGGCGAAGACACGCTTCTCGGACCCGAGATGAAGTCCACGGGCGAGGTCATGGCGACGTCGCCTCGATTCGGCGATGCGTTCGCGAAGGCCTGCGAAGCGGTCGGATATCGGCTCCCGACTTCGGGACGGGCGTTCCTCACGGTCAATCCGTATGACAAGAAGAATCTGATTCCGATCGCGCGCGAGCTCGTCGACCTGAAGTTTGCGCTGTGCGCCACGGAGGGCACGGCCCGCGCGCTCGCGGAGGCGGGTCTCGAGGCCGAGAGGGTCTTCAAGGTCAACGAGGGCCATCCCAACGCGGTCGACCGCATGGAGGCGGGGGAGATTCAGCTCATCATCAACACGCCCCTGGGAGGAACGTCGCATTATGACGAGGCGGCGATCCGCGCGGCGGCGCTGAGGCTGGCGATCCCGTGTTTGACGACCCTCTCGGCATCCGCCGCCGCGGTCGAGGGCATTCGCGCGCGGCAGGAAGGGGCCACCGGAGTCGCCGCTCTGCAGGAGTACTACAAGATCGGATGACGCACCGATCGAAGCCCTGGAAAAGGGCGGCGCGTCGAGTCCGCGGTGTGGGCGCGGGAGCCGCAGAGACGAAACAGCGATGATGGGACCGGGCTCATCAACCAGGGAGGCCCGCCGGCCGGGGACAGGCCTGCGGGTCCTTCTCTTTCTGGTGACGCTCGCCGGATCCTGGATCCTTCTCTTCCTCGGGTTTCCTCCGGGAGCTCCGGATCGCCTGCCCGTCCTCGCGATCTCCGTCGGCCTGGCTCTGTGGACCGCGGGACGGCCGGACCAGGGGATCGTCGCGTTCTGCTTTCTCTTTCCGTGCGCGGGTCTCCTGGTGCGCCTGTTCGGCGGCACGGATCCTTCGACCTGGCCGGCTCTTCTCCTGGGCGGGCTCGCGACCGGCTGGACGTTTCGTTTCATCTACGACTTCGAAAGCCGGCCGGACCCTTCGGCCGTCGATCGCTGGCTTCGCGCTCTTCTGGCGGTCTGGTGCGTGGCCACTGCGCTCGCGCTGTTCCGCGCTCGGACGCTGTGGGCGATCACGCACAGCCTGGCCGGCCGCGCGGTCAACACGGAGGGTCTTGCCGACACGGAGGCGATCCGGGAGAGCGTGTTCGCGCTCTCGTCGCTGGTCGCCGGCGCGGCGCTGTTTTTCATCGTTCGCCGGGCGGATCCGCGCGTGCGGGCGCGGGCGCTCTCCGCGGGTCTCTGGGGAGTTACCGCCTCAGCGCTGGCCGCCCTCCTTCAGCGCGTCGGGGTGCTGCCTCCGGAGACTCGGGGGTTCTGGAAACTCACCGGCCGGCTGGGCGGAGGCGCGGTCGATCCCAATTCACTGGGTATCCTGTGCGCACTCGCGCTCGACGTCGCGTTGGCCTCCTTTCGCGAGAGCTTCCGAGGAGCGTTGCGCACGACGCGGGCG
>DATDNV010000175.1:0-13116 GCA_036518075.1 Thermoanaerobaculia bacterium | reverse complement strand
CGTGGCTGTTGTGGTTTGAGTCGGCGTCGGCGTGAATGTCTGCGTTTGAGTCGGGGTCGCGGTCGCCGTGAACGTAACAGTCGGTGTCGGTGTCGACGTGCCGGTGAACGTGGGCGTCGAAGTCGCCGTGAAGCTCGGTGTCATGGTCGGAGTCGACGTAGCGGTGGACGTCGAGGTCGGCGTCGGCGTGGATGTGGCCGTAAAGGTCGGCGTTGGAGTGGACGTGAATGTTGGCGTCGGGGTCGGTGTCGGCGCGACCACTGTCACCGTCGCCGTGTTGGAGGAGGCTCCGGTGCCGGTCTCATTCGAGCTGATCGGACCGGTCGTGTTGTTCTGTACCCCTGCCGAAGTTCCGGTCACGTTGACCGTGATCGTGCAGGTGGCGCCAGCAGCCAGCGTCCCGCCGGTGAACGTCAGCAAGCTGGTACCTGTGATTACGAGACTTCCCCCGCAAACCGCCGTTGTCCCGTTGGTTGTCGCCAGCCCGGAAGGCAGCGTGTCCGAAAACGCGATTCCGGTCAGTCCAATGCCTCCGGCGTTACTCAGCAGCAGGCTCATGTTGACGCTGCCGTTGAGAACGACGGTCGGGCTCGCGAACGACTTTGAGATCGTCGGCGGCGTCAAGAGAAACACGGTCTTGCTGTCCGTCGATGAGCTGACGCCGTTCACGGTGGCGAAGGCGTTGTTGGTCACGGACTTCGCCGCTACGTCTCCCGACGTCACCGTGTACGTCGCGGTGCACGTGATCGACTCGCCCGGTTCGAAGATGTCATCGAGGTCGCCGACGGTCGAGACGGCGGGACAGGAGGTGACGGACGCTTTGCTATCGGTGACGGTAATAGAGCCTTCGAGCGGCGCCGAGCCGCTGTTGGTCACGAGGTAGCTGTAGTGGAGCAGGTCTCCCGCGGCCGTGAAGAAGGATTCGGCGACACTCTTGGCGATCGTCAGACCCGTCGTCGCATAAGAGGCCGACGCCTGATGAGTGACCGTCGTCCCACCGCCGGTTCCGGACGCGGTCTCCGTATTCGGGTGCAGCCCGCCGACCGCCGCGACCGGCCCGACCACGCACGTCGCGATGTGGTTGTCATTCGCGGCGACCGCGACTGGCAGCGAAACCGGCCAGACACAGCTCGTGAGGTCGACGTTCGGATCGGAAGCGGAGACGGGACTCAAGACCACGTCTCCGTCGTTTTCGATCGTGATTTTGTAGAAGACGTTCGTTCCGGCGGTCACGGGTAGAAACGACTCCCATGCCCCGGCCGGGTTGTTGGTCAGGCCCACTTGCTTCAAGGTGCCGATGGCGGGGTGCGGCGGGTTGACCGTCAGCGATGCGCTCGCCGTGTTGCCGTTCACCGTCGCAGCGTTGATGACGTGGGAGATGTTGCCGCTGAGGTTGCTGTAAGTGCCGGTCGCGGGCGCCGTGACGTTGACGGTAACCATGCAGCTTCCGCCCCCGGCGATCGTGCCTCCGGAGAATGCCACGGCCCCATCGCCCGCCACGGGCGAAAAAGTCGGCGCGCCGCACGCGGAAACCGAAGCGCCCGGCGTCGCGGCGACGACCATGGCTCCCGGCGACGTCGGAAACGTGTCCGAGAACGCGACGGCGGACAACGCGTCGTTCTCGTTCGGGTTCGTAAGGATGAATGTCAGCGTCGAGACGCCGCCCGCGAGAATCGGACTCGGAGCGAACTCTTTCGCGATGACGGGGGGGAGAACCGCGGTCACAGACGCCGAGGCGATCCCGGTCGCTCCGGTGTTCGTGCCTCCTTCGGTCGACGAGACGAAGCCGCTGACGTTGACGTGCGGCCCCGCGGTCGAGACGGTGACTGTCACTGGGATCGAGCACGATGCTCCGGCCGCGAGCGTCCCCGCCGTGAATCCCAGCAGGTTCGTACCGGTGATGGCGAGACTCCCGCCGCAGACCGCGGTCGTCCCGTTGGCCGCCGTCAGGCCGGAAGGCAGCGTGTCGGCGAAGGCAACGCCGGAGAGTGCCACCGACACATTCGGGTTGGTGATCGAGAACGTCAGCACCGAGTTTCCCCCGACGGCGACCGGATTTGGCGCGAAGGCTTTGCTGATCGTCGGCGGCAGAGGAGTCCCGCAGCCGGTGAAGACGATGTCGTCGTAGCTCAAGGATGCGCCGCTGTTGTCGTTCTTTGCCCCCGTCGCCGTGAGTCGGAAGGTCGTGCTGCCCGTGGTGCTCGTCTTTCCGGTGAGATCAGCGGTGAAGTTGACGAACGACGTGGAGGACGGGGTCGCCGTCAGCACCGGAGCGCCAAACCCCGAGCCGCTATTGACGGTGAGCGTGAGAGACGTCGGTCCGTTGGAGGGGCTCGGGTCGGCGATCCAGAAACTCATCTGGACTGCCGTGTACTTGCTCGTGTCGACTGTGAAATCGATGAATTGTCCGAGGGTTTTGTAGCCGAAGGTCTGCCAGGAGGTCGAGTCTCCGTGACCGCTCGTCGTCAGGATCGAAGTGTCGGCCGACAGATTCGCCGATGCCGCCGCGGCGGCCACGTCGGCTGCCTTCGTCGTGGGGCCGCCTCCGGCAAGATCCGGCGGGTTCGCCGTCGTGCCGTTCGGCACGCTCCAGCTCGCCAGGGTGAGGCCGCAGACCGGCGGCGGCTGTGCCGGCGCCGAGTTGACCGTCAAAGTGTCGGAGGCGTTGCTTCCCGTGTCTTCGATTCCGATGAAGAGATGACCCGACGTGTTCGAATACGTGCCGGTCGCAGGGGCGGTCACTTTGACGCTGACCGTGCAGGTTCCGTTGGCTGCGACGGCGCCATTGGAGAATGAGATCGTCGCCGCGCCGGCGACGGGCGCGAAGGTGGGCGTCCCGCAGCCGGTCGTCACGGCGCCGGGAGACGTCGCCACGACCATCGCGCCCGGAGAGGTCGGGAAGGCGTCGGTGAAGCTGACTCCGCTCACGGTCCCTGCGTTCGCGTTCGTCAGCGTGAAGGTGAGGGTGGAAACGCCTCCGGCGTCGGAGGGATTCGGAGCAAAGCGCTTCGAGATCGTGACGAGCGACGGATCGATGATCGTCGCGATGCGCGCATCGGTTGAGAAGTCGCTGTTGTAGTGGAAGCTGCTGCCGGAAAAGTCGTAGATCAGACTGTTCAGGGTCTGGGACGTGCCGCCGCCGCTGAGGATCTTGACCGTGTATGTGGTGATGACCGTGCCGCCCGACTTGCCGTCCGTGCCGGCGCACGAACGATAAATCGGACTGTCCGGATCGTTGTCCCACAGGCAGGCGTCCGCGTAGAGCTTGTCATTCGGGGAAGAAACGTAGATCGACGAGTTCGCCGAATAGGTCGTCGTGACGGAGAGGATCTGGAAGATGGTGTTGGGGAAGCTGATGAACTCCTCGAGCTGCTCGTATCCCTGTGTCGCCGTGGCTCCGTCGAGCTCGATCGTGTACGTGTTCCCGACCACCAGGTCCATGGTGCCGCCGGCCGGGATCGAGACGCCGTCCAGTTTGACCCCCGTCGTCGAGTTGCGATTCTGGGAGATGAGACGCTCGACATAGAGCTCGCGGGGCGTCGGTGAGGAGACGGATCCGGACAAGTCCGTCGCCGTGACGTGAAAGCGGCGCGTCGTGTTGTAGGCCGCGGGAACTTGCGTGACTTCGGCCTCGAAGTATGCGTCCGCGCAGGCTCCCGCGGCGATGGAAGAAAGGGTGATGGAGCTCAGCGATCCGGGGCGGAGGTTGATGTTGGCGTTGGCCGAGTCCCAGGACCAGACGACGGAGACGTTGCTCGTCGCGACGTTGCTGCATACCCGCATTCCGACCGGAAAGTCCTTCGGACCCGCGGTGGGGCTGTTGCTGTCGAGCCCGATCACATTCCAGGTGATCGGCCCAACCGTCAGAGTCGCGCCGGCCGGCGCCGCGGCAAGCAGGAGGAAGCCGATCGCCGCAGCCGCTCCAGACCAAGTCTTTCGCGGCTTGCACAGAGAGGCGCTCGAGCGCCTCACTTCGGCAGCCAGATCGATCGAAACCCCAGTTCTCTTTTTCCGGCATTATACACGCCGCCATCGTCGCGACTCGGAGGCGCGAGACCACGCGTGCGATCGATCGAGAGTTTTTGAGGATCGCTAGGTCGCGCGCTTCTCAGCCCGTTTTCTTCGGAACGCCTGCGCGACGTCGAACGAGACATCCCTCCCGCATTCGGGCTGTCTCGCTTCGACAACAGCCACCAGATGGCGAAGGGCGCGGCGAAACGTCCGGCGATCTGGTAGAAGTGAAAGCCTCCCGCCCAGAAATTGCGCCCGATCGCGCCGTAGTGCGCGGCGCTCCACGGCCCCAGCCGCGTCGCATAGACCGATCGGACTTCGAAGATCAGCGCGGCGACATGCACGAGCGACAGGAGAACCGCGGCCAGGAGAAATTGGGCGATTGACTTGTCTCGCCAGGGCTTCTTTCCGAGAGCAAAAAGAGCAACGAGGAGAACGAAGTTGAAGTGGAGATCGGCCGCCGGGAGGCCTGGACGCGGCGCTGCAGGAGGGAAGTCGGGACGGTCGAGCAGAATTTCCCCGGGGCTCGCCGCCAAATGCGTCACCGGGGGAGATTCGGTCAGCCTCAGTACCGTCTCGACAACACCCGCAAGAGCCCGCTCGTAGGGCGTCGAGAACGGAATCCATACGATGAGCCCCACCAGGAATCCAGCACCGAGGCGCCCAGCCATCCACCATGCGCTCGACGGAGCCTGTCGGCCGCTCATCCACGTCCGCCGCGAAGAGGTTCGGCATGAGCCGCTGCCGGCGTCGGTCTCGCCGCCCATAGAAGGAAGAGCAAGACACCGAAGAGGACGATTACGGACTGCCAGATGACCGTGTGCGCGGAAGAGAAGAGGGAAGGATGGTGCCGGCCGATCCAGAAGAGCGAGATGACCCGCACCAGGTTCAGGATTTCGATCGCCGCGAAACCGGCGAGGACCCCGAGTGCTCTCCAGCGCGGAGGCGCCGGAAAGGCCAGGATCGCGGAAACGACGAGCAACACGGTCTCGATCCCATTGCAGCCGTTCTTGATGTTGACCGCGAAACTGGCCGATCGGATCTCGGTTCCAGCGGCCGTCGCCGGTTCGCCGAGGACGTTCAAGAACCACGTCGAGATCGAGGCGATGCCGGCAGTGAAAGGTTCGATGACCGCGTTGTTGATCGGCCGCCAGGCCACCAGGAAGTAGAAGAGAACGAGGAAGATCCCGAAGCGCGCGAGAAAGAAGAGCGAGCGAGAGTCTCGGCGCATCGGCCGACATGGTAACCCTGAGCCTGACTTGCCTACCTCCTCGGTCGGCCCGTGGTTCCGGCGACGGTCCTATTTCGCACTCCAGCGGACGAATCGCCCATCACTCAGCACCGCCCAGGTCTTTCCTCCATCCACCGACGTCGAATAGACATGCCGAATCGTGTCCAGCGACACATTCTGAAGGACGTTCGACGCTTACAAGCCGTAATTGAAATGGGAGCCGCGGAAGGCGGCGACATCGGAGAAGGGCGAGACGCCGCTCGTGGCTATATCAGATCTGGTATAGACGTGATTTCAGATTCGTGACCTTTCTCTACCTCGCAGCGGGATTCCAATCGGCTCCGAAACCGTCCACGATCCAGGTTCGGTAGGTTCCGGCCGTGTCTGTGAGAGTGACGCCGGCGTGCGGTTCGCCCGCGCAGGCTCGGAACAGCAATATGCGCTGGCCGTCGGGAGAACCTTTCGGAACGCCTTCGACACAGTCGGGTGCGGAGGACAGGCGCAGATCGTTCTCGAGCTTGCCCGGAGACCAGGCGTCACTCGAGAAGGAATAGAGCCGGCGCTCGACGCTGAACGGCAGCCCGGGTGGCGCATACGGAAAGCCGCGCGAGCTGTAGATCGTTTTCCCGTCGGCGCTGAACCCGGGATCGGCGTCGCCGCTCTGCTCCTTGCCGGGCGGCGTGCAATAGGGTCCGCCGTCGGTCAACCGCGTGCGCGATGAGCCGTCGGGGCGGATCTTGTCCACTCGAACCTTGAAACAGCCGTTGATGGTCTGACCGACGGTGAAGGCAATCCAGTCATCGCTCGACCAGGCAATGTCGTTCCAACGCTGGTCGTCCGGCGCGCCGCTCGGGCCGCCGATGGCGTGCAGCTCCGAGCCGTCGGCGTTCATGATCCAGAGTGCTTCGCCGCGGTAGGTGCCAAAAGCGATGCGCTCCCCGTCCGGCGACCAGGCAGCCGCGAACGCCTGACCCATGCGGGTGAGCTGCGTCTCCCGCGCGCTTGCGAAGTCGTAGACGGCGATCTCGGTCCACGGATTCGGGTCGCCGTACCGGCCGGACAGGAACTTCGAATAAACGAGCCGCGTGCCATCCGGGGAGAAATGCGGGAGGAACTTGTTCAATCCATCGTGAGTGAGTTGCGAGAGCTTCGACCCGTCGAGATTCATCGTGAAGATCTCCTGGACCTCGTTTCCTCCCGGGATGCCGGGGGCCTCGAAGACGATCTGGGCATCGGACGCTCTGCGATGCTCGGCCGGGTGCACGAGGACGACCCGTTGCCGCGGCTCGAGTTGCGCCTCATCTCCTGCCGCCGCCATGGCTGCAGTGAGCGCGGCGAGCAGGGCGATGGACGCAACTCCGGGATTCATCGATCGGTCTCGCATCTGAGTGGTCGGAGCGATCGCTCTCGTATGACGGCAAAAGAGGGGGTCGAGCGGATGGCGAGCCTGACTCCGGACGCGCGAGAGCGTCGCGCCCGCTCCCGTGAAGCACTCGCAGCCCGTCGCCGCAGCCCGAATCCGGGATAAACTCCCGTCAGCGGCACTCTCATGGAACCCCCGTTCCCTCCGGTCTTCAGAAATCGAGGCGCCGCAGGATGCGGCAGCCCCTCGACTGCGCTGCACCGTTGTGCACCGTTAGGGCCGAGCGTCCGGCATCTTGCGCTCGAAAGCCTGTCCTGTCGCGCTCTCCTCGCGCTCGCACTTCTGCTTCTTGCGGCCGGGTCCTCGCGGGCTGATGAGACTCTTTACGGCGGCAATGGAGGCCACGGAAATTCCGAATCCATAAACGACGGATCTTTCCTGACCATCGACCAGGCCAACGCCGCCATCACCGTCGTAGGCCATCCTGAGGGGGTCGCAAGATTGACCGGTTTGGCCTTCGATCCGTCCGGCGTGCTCTTCGCATCGACGATGACGGGCGGCGGATTTCCTCCGCCTCCTCCACCTCTCACGAGCACGCTGATCACGATCGATCCAGGCAGCGGCCGACTCCTGTCGACGATCGGGCCGATCCGCGACGGCTCCGGCGGACCAGCGATGAGCATCGACGAGATCGCTTTCCAGCCTGGAACCGGAGTTCTGTTCGGCATGCGATCGAATCCCGATGGCCATTCCCTGCCGGGCCGGCTCTACACGATCGACAAGGCGACCGCGGTCGCGACCCTCGTGGGGAACACCTCCGTGTTCTTCGCGACGATCTCTTTTGCTCCGAACGGAACGCTGTACGAGGTCGCCGCGGACGTGAGCCCTTTCGGGCCGATCAATCCCCGTCTCGTGACGCTCAACCCGGCTAATGGAGCTGCGCTCTCGACTGTCGGGTTGCTCGCGTTCTTCGGCGCTCTGGCGTTCCGACCGAGCGACGGAGCCCTTTTCGGGTCGACCGGCGACGATCACCAGATTTACCGAATCGATCCGGCGACCGGCTCGAGAACTCTCGTTGGAGATACCGGAAAGAATTTCGTCGGGGCGCTCGCGTTTCAGCCCCTTGGACCCCCGCCCGCGAGGGTCCCACCGACGAAAGGGCGCCGGCCGGGATCGACGCTCGTCGTTCCGTTCCGGCCGGATCACCCATAGCGGCTAGACCCGCGTCACGAGCTGGCCGACCTCGATCAAGTGACCGTCGGGATCGCGCATGTAGCAGCGAATCTCCTGGCCGCGGTCGATCGGCGGAGTCAGAAACTTCGCCCCGCGAGCTTTCCACTCCTTGTACCGCGCGTGAATGTCGGCGACGCGGATGTTCATGAAGGCGGACGCGCGATGCGGGTCCGTCGGCGCCTCGAGAGTGACGTCGGGCTTGTCCTCCGTAGGTCCTCCGCCCGTGCTGATGGTGACCCAGCCGTTCGCGAGCGCAACGATCGAGAGCTCTCCTTCGAGCAGCGGCTCTCCGCCGAGCACTTCCACGCAGAAGCGCCGCGAGCGCTCGACGTCGTTCGAGACGAGGAAGTGGGTAATCACGATTCCCTCTCTGGGCGCTGGAAATTGAGCCATCGGTCTACTCCTTCGGTTGGATGCCGCCGACACGCACCTCCAGGTGCGTTCTTGTGAGAACGAATCGAGACCCGATAAGTTGCATCTCCATGTCGAAGTCTGTCACCCGTCTTCGAGCTGCTCTTTTATTGTCTTTGCCTCTCATCGCCGGCGCTCCCGCCGCAGCCGCAGCGTCCGACCCGGGCCCGCCGTTCACGCTTCGGCAGGTTGCTCCCGGCGTCTACGCTGCCATCGATATCGACGCTCGCGCAGGCGCGAACGCGGGATTCGTGATCGGCGACGAAGCGGTGGCCGTCGTGGACAGCTTCCAGTTTCCTGAGGCGGCGGAAAAGCTTCTGACCGAGATCCGCAAGGTCACACCGCTGCCGGTCCGTTACCTCATCAACACGCACCACCACATCGATCATGTCGGCGGAAACGGTGTCTTCGCGAAAGCCGGTGCGATCGCGGTCGCGCAGCGCAACGTCCGCGCGTGGATTCGCACGGAGAACCTCAAGTTCTTCGATGCGGACAAGGTGAAGGAGCGAGCTCAGGTCGAGCACCTTCCCTTGCCAGACGTCCTGGTCGACGAGGGCCTGACCATCCGGCTCGGATCGCGCCGGCTCGAGCTGCGCGCATTTCCAGGACACACCGGAGGCGATCTGGTCGTCGCCGTGCCCGACGCCAAAGTTCTCTTCTGCGGCGATCTGGTCTGGCGGCGGACGGCGCCCGGCCTGACCGACGCGACGGTCTCGAAGTGGATCGAGACTCTCGAATCCCTGCGACGCCGGCCCGACGCAGCCGCCCTGATCTATGTCCCCGGTCAGGGCGACGTGGCCAGTCTCTCCGATGTCTCCGAGTTCGAGCATTATCTCGGAGACCTCACCGAGACAGTGAAAGCGGCCATGGGCTCGGGCATGAAGGGCGAGGGTCTCGCCGCCGCCGTGCTGCCGTCGCTCAAGTCCAAGTACCAGAGCTGGACTTTCTTCGAACCGTTCGCCCCGGCTGAGATCCGTTTCATGGAGGCGGAGCTCTCCGGCACCAAGCGCGTGCCGGCGGCCGCGGCCGCTCCCGGCTGGTGATCGCCGAGACGCCTTCACACGATTCGAACATCGCGTCGCCTCGGTTCCGTTCCTCGGATCTCTTGCTGAGATAGGCTAAGCCGCAGTTTCGAAGGAGGACGTATGCGTGCTCTTCCGTCCCGCACGTGGATCTCGATTGGTGTCCTCGCCGTTTCCGTGGCCGTCGCGCTATCCGCCACGATGTCCAACGTCCAAACCAAAGAGTCGCAAGCGGCGATGGCTCCCGCCAAAGCGCTCACCGCCTTGAAGGACGGCAACAAACGATTCGTCGCCGGAAAGTCGATCCAGAAGGACCTGCCGGCAAAGGTGAAGGCGACGAAAGACGGGCAATATCCGTTCGCGGCGGTTTTGAGCTGCATGGACTCCCGCGTGCCGGCGGAGATCGTCTTCGACCAGTCGATCGGAGATTTCTTCAGCATCCGCGTCGCCGGAAACGTCGTCAACACCGACAACCTGGGATCTCTCGAATATGCGGTGAAGGTCACGGGGGTCAAGCTCATCGTCGTCATGGGACACACCTCGTGCGGCGCGGTCCATGGGGCGATCGAAGACGTGAAGGTCGGCAACCTGACGGAGCTCCTCGCCAAGATCCAGCCCGCGGTCAAGGAGGCGGGGCCGGGAAATCCGAAGGACCACGCATACGTGGACAAAGTGGGAGAGCGCAACGTTCATCTCGCGATGAAGCAGATCAGGGAAAAGAGCCCGGTCTTGAAGGAGGCGATCGACTCCGGGGCCGTTGGCCTCGCTGGCGGAATGTACGACCTCGAGACCGGCACCGTCACGTTCTACGCGGACTAGTCGAGGATCGCGCCCGTCGGTGACTCGTGCTCGCCAATCCGTGCCTGCTTCAGATGCGCTTATATCAGATCTGATATAGCCGCCATTGCCGCCGGCGGAAACCGCCGGGCATCGCCATACTGAAATAGATCCCAAAAAAAGGTTTGCCCGAGATCCCATCAGGACGGGCGGTGTAGCGCTAATCCCTCAGGACTCGGACGGGATCGATCCGCGTCGCGCGCCAGGCGGGCAGGAGGCAGGCGGCGCAAGCCGCGACCGCCATCATGAGAAACGCGAACACGAACGGCTCGGGATCGCGCGGGCTGACCTTGTAGAGCAGGTCTCCCATCAGGCGGGTCGTCCCCAGGGCGACCCCCGCGCCGAGCGCGATCCCCGCGAGCATGAGGCGAAGACCGTAAGAGAGAACCATCCGGAGCAGATGCGAGGCGCGCGCGCCCAGCGCCATCCGCAAACCGAGTTCCCGGCTGCTCTGCGAGACGGAGTAAGACATGACTCCGTAAAGCCCGATCGCAGCGAGCAATAGCGCGACGCTGCCGAATATCGCGATGAGGTTGACGGCGGCGCGCTGGCTCCAGTTTTTGCGAGCGATCTCTTCCTTCATCGTGATCACTTCGCCCGGAGCGAGATTCGCGTCGATCGCCTTGACTTCGCGAACCAGCGCGTTGGACAGTCTTTGCGGCCCGAGCGTCGTGCGGATCTGGAGATTCTGGCCGGGGCTCGAGCCCTGTCGCAGCGGCGTGTAAAAGAGCGGCTGTGGAGGCTGACGCAAGGTCTGTTGGTTAGAGTTCCGGGCGATGCCTACGACCCGCAGCGCGCGGCCCTTGACCTCCAAACGCTGGCCGACCGGATCCCGTCCCGCCCAGAAGCGGTGCGCCATCGCTTCATTCACGACTGCGACTGCCTCAGCGGTTTCGTTGTCGCCGACCTGGAAGTCCCGGCCGGAAACGACCGGAATCCCCATCGTCGCGAAATAGGAGGGTCCGACTTCGTTGTACTCGACGACCTGCTGCTCCCCCGCCTCCGGGACGAAACCATCGACGGAAACCGGCGCGGAACCGTAAGGTCTGTAGGTGAAAGGCACCGAGCGGACCCAAACGACTGCCTGCACGCCGGGCAGCGCGCCGACGCGTTCGACGAGCCGATCCTGGAAGGTCCGGATTCGCGTCGTGTCGTAGCCAGCGGACCCCATGTCGACATAGGTCGTCAGCACTTCGGTCGAAAAGCCAGGCTCCGTCTCACGCATCGCGTGCAGGCTTTTGAGCAAAAGCCCGGCGCCGACCAGGAGAACGAATCCGAGCGCGACCTGGACCAGAACGAGAATGGAACGGATGCGCGCCTTGGTCCGCCCGCCGCCGACCACACCGCCGGATTCCGATTTCATCGCGGTCGCGACGTCGATCTTGCTCGCTTGAAAAGCCGGCGCCAGGCCGAACAGCAATGTCGCCACGATGCACACGCCCGCGGCGAGCGCGAGAACGCGCAGATCCATCCGGGAAGGGAGATTTGCGATCATGCCCGCGGGCAATGGCGGGAAGAGGACCTTGAGAAGGTCGCGGCACCAAAAGGCGAGGAGAAACCCGCCCGCCGCTCCGGCAATCGACAGGATCAGGCTCTCGGTCAGAAGTTGCCTGACCAGGCGCCCGCGCCGGGCCCCGAGGGAGAGTCGGACGTTCATCTCGTGACGGCGCGCAAACGAACGGACGAGCAGCAGGTTACCGACGTTGGCGCACGCGATGAAGAGCAAGAGGCATGCGACCACGAGCGAGATTCGAAGCGTCGGAAGCAGGTTTCCTGCCTGGTTGAACGGCGTTTGCCAGAGCGGATCGATGCGAAAGCCGCGGCCACGGTCTGTCTCCGGATAATCCGCTTCCAGGCGCTTGCCGATCGCCGAGATCTCCGCCTGCGCCTGCGCGATCGTGACGCCGGGCTTCAAGAATGCAAAGCCTTCGATCCAGCGTCCGCCCCGGTTCTCGAGCTTGTCGCCTCCCCCGTCGAACAAAGACTCCATCGAGGCCGGGACCCAGAACTGCCACTGGTAGCCGACGAAGGTCCCGAAAAAGCCTCGAGGCATGACGCCGATGATCGTGTGAGGAACGCCGTCCAATCGTTGCGTTTTGCCGATGATGTCCGGATCGCCGCGAAAACGGTCCTGCCACCATCTATAGCTGATGACCGCGACGGGATGCGCGCCGTCTCCGACGTCCTCGGACGCGTCGAAGGTGCGGCCCAGGGTCGGACGGATGCCCAGGGCCTGGAAATAATTGGACGACACCACGCTGCCGACCGCGCGCTCGGCTCGGTCTCCGATCGCAAGCGTCACGCCGGTGATGTGCTCCGCGATGAAGGATTCGAACAGCGTGGAGCTGCGCCGCAGGTCCTCAAGGTCGGGCCAGGAGACGTCGGTGCGTCCGTTGCGGTCGAATCCGCTCAGCGCGACCATCCGCTCCTGATGCGCGACGAGCGGGAACGGGCGCAGGAGGATCCCCTCGATCCAGCTGAAGACCGCGGTCGTCGCGCCGATTCCGATCGTCAGGCAGAGAACCGCGAAGAGCGAAAAGCCGGGAGTTCGCCGCAGCATCCGCAGGCCGAACGCGATGTCCTGGATCCCGCGCTCGAGCCACATCCCGCCCCAGATCTCGCGCGTGATCTCCTTGACGTGCGCCACGCTGCCGAACTCCCGGCGCGCGTTCGCGGCCGCATCCGCGGCCGATTCGCCGCGAGCGATGCGGTCGGCCTCGGCCATTTGCAGATGGGCGTTGAGCTCCTCGTCGAGCTCCTCGTCGCGGCGTTTGCGGCTCATCCTTCGCTCTCCGCCGGCGCAACCAAAACTCCCGCGATCGCGCGGGCGACTTGCTCCCATCGCGAGCGCTCCTCCGACAGGCGCTTACGGCCGACGGCAGTCAGCCGGTAGACGCGCACGCGCTGATTGTTCTCCGAGACCTCCCACGTCGCGGCAATGGCGCCCTGGCGAGCGAGGCGATGAAGCGCCGGATAGAGTGATCCGGTGTCCACCTGAAGGACGTTCT
>DATDNV010000174.1:0-3938 GCA_036518075.1 Thermoanaerobaculia bacterium | reverse complement strand
GACGAGCGCCCTCTCCGCGCGTCCTCGCGATGGCCGCAGGTGCTTCGCGGCCTCCAGCGCCTCCAGGAGACGTTTCCTTGTCGGGAGCACGGCGCTGGATGGTACAGCGAGCGGGGCGGTCGACCGGCGTCGAGCGTATCGCCGACGAGGATGGGGCGTCGGAGCTAGAATGGGCAACCGGACAACCTGACTGAATGATCTGCCCGGAGTGCCACAGCCCCAATCCCGACCAGGCGGAAAGCTGCTCGGAATGCAGCCACAGCCTCTCGGACCCCAATCTTTCGACGCATACGCCCGACTCGGAGTCCGATTTCGCCGCCACGATGGCCGGGCCCTCCACCTTCAAGGAGTTTGTGTCCGGCCCCCGGTCGATGGCGCTCGTGCTTCCCGAAGGTCTCGAGGTCGGCCATCGGTACAAGATCATCCGTCTGCTCGGCGTCGGAGGAATGGGATCGGTCTACCGCGTTTACGACCGTGGGCTCGACCGCGAAGTCGCATTGAAACTGATCCGGTCCGACATCGCCGATAACCCGTCGACTCTCGCGCGATTCAAGCGGGAAATCCAGCTCTCGAGCAAAGTCACCCACAAGAACGTCCTGCGCGTCTACGACCTCGGCGAAGCGGAGGGCACGAAGTTCCTGACGATGCAGTTCGTCGAGGGCACCGACCTCGGCCATCTCCTGAAGCGCGAACGCAAGCTTCCGATTCCGAGAATCCTGAAGATCTTCAGCCAGATTTGCGAGGGGCTAGGAGCCGCGCACGAGCAGGGAGTCGTCCATCGGGATTTGAAACCCCAAAACATCATGCTCGACGCCTCTGACAACGTCTTCGTCATGGACTTCGGGCTCGCCAAGTCACTCGAGCAGTCCGGCATGACCCAGGACGGCGCCGTGGTCGGCACGCCCTACTACATGTCCCCCGAGCAGGTGAAGGGAGACCCGACCGACGCCCGCTCCGACATCTACTCGCTGGGCGTGATCCTCTACGAGATGGCGACCGGAGAGCTTCCGTTTACGGGCCGGACTCCCTACGAGGTCATGGTCCAGAGGACGCAGAAGCCCCCGAAGCCTCCCCAGGTGGTCAACGCCGAGATTCCCGCGTACCTGGCGCGCATCATCGAGCGCTGTCTCGCGGTCGATCCCACCCTGCGCTACGGGTCGACCGGCGAGATTCTTTCCGACCTGCGCGACGCGACGTTTCGCCCGACGATGCGCTATCGCATCCAGCGCCGCCGATGGATCTTCCCGGCGGCCTCGGTTCTCATCGCCGTCCTCGTGATCGGCAGTGGCGCCTGGTGGGCCATCCGGCATCGAAGCGCCCCGGCCCGGACGGCACCGAAGACCCAATCGGTGCTGATCGCGGACTTCCAGAACAAGACGGGAGACAACGTCTTCGACGGAACGCTTGAGCCCGCTTTCTCCCTTTCCCTCGAGGGAGCGTCCTTCATCACGTCCTACAACCGCGGGCAAGCGCGCAAGCTCGCCGAGCAGCTCCAGCCCGGGAGCGAAGTCCTGGACCAGACCCGGGCTCGCCTCGTCGCCGTGCGCGAGGGCATCAACGTCGTGACCTCCGGCGCGATCGAGCGCTCGGGGGACGGATACCGCCTGACCGTCCAGGCAATCGACGCTGCGGACGGGAAAACGATCGCGTCCGACGAGGAGACCGCGTCCGGGAAGGACGCCGTGCTCCGGTCGGTGGCCCGCCTCGCCGCCCAGATCCGCGGCGCTCTCGGCGATGCGACGCCTGCCTCGGCGCAGCTCGCCGCGGCGGAGACGTACACCGCCGGGTCGCTGGCGGCAGCCCACGAGTATGCGCAGGCCCAGGACTTCCAGTTGACGGGCAAGTGGGAGGATGCGATCCGGCACTATCGCAAGGCGATCGATCTCGATCCCAATCTCGGCCGCGCCTACGCCGGTATCGCGGCCGTCGAGAACAACCGCGGGAACCGCGCCGAGGCGGAGAAGTACTACAAGGAAGCGTTCGCGCGGATCGACCGGATGAGCGACCGGGAGAAATACCGCACTCGGGGCGGGTACTACCTCATCACCCGGAACCCGGACAACGCGATCGAGGAGTTCGGCACGCTGGTCAAGCAGTACCCCGCCGACACGGCCGGCATCGCGAACCTCGCCGCCGCCTACTTCTACAAGCGCGATTTCGTCCGAGCGCTCCAGTATGCGAAGCGGGCAGTGGACGCCTACCCGAAAAACGTCGCGCAGCGGAACAATCTCGGCCTCGACGCGATGTACGCGGGAGACTTTGCGACGGCCATTCGCGAGCAGGACGAGGTGCTGCGCCTGAACAGCGAGTTCGTGCTGGCCTACGTGAGCAAGGCGCTGTCCCAGCTGGCGCAGGGTCATCCCGAGCAGGCGACGGAGACCTGGGGCAAGGTCAGCGCTCTCGGCTCGCGCGGTGCCTCGGTCGGCGCCGCGGGGCTGGCCGACATCGCGCTGTACCAAGGACGTCCCGCCGACGCCGTGCCGACCCTGACGAAAGGCATCGAGGCGGACCTGACCGACAAGAACACGGACGCGGCCGCGGAGAAACAGGTGATGCTGGCGGAGGCACGCCTGGAGCTGGGCGACACCGCGGCGGCCCTGGCGGAAACCGACAAGGCCGTCGCCGCCGGACGCGGAGAGAACGTCCTCTACCCCGCCGCCCAGATCTATCTGGCCACGCGACAAGCGGCGCGGGCGCTTTCGCTAGCCGACAAGCTCGCCGCGCGCCTCGAGCCCGATCCGCAGGCGTACGCCGAGTTGATCCGCGGAGAGGCCGAGCTCGCGGCCGGCCGGCCCGCGCAGGCTATCCGCCACTACACGGCGGCCAAGAAGATCGCGGACACGTGGGCGGGACGCCTCGATTTTGGCCGGGCCTATCTCGAAGCGAAGGCCTACGCCGAAGCAGATGCGGAGCTGGAAGCCTGCATCAAGAGGCGCGGCGAGGCGACGGCCGTCTTCCTCGAAGAGGCGCCGAGCTACCACGTCTTCCCGCAGGTCTACTACTACCTCGGACGGGTGCGCGAGGGGCTGAAGAGCCCCGGCGCGACGGAGGCTTTCAAGACGTTCCTGTCCCTCAAGACCGGACCGGGCGACGCGCTCGTCTTGGACGCGAAGCGACGGGTATCGGGTAAATAGAGAGAGCGCCGACCAACGGAGACACCCGCGCTGGGTGCCGTAGGGGCGACCCTTGCGGTCGCCCTCGTCCGGTCCACGGCACCCGATTTCCGCGATTCTTATTGCAGGTTGATATTCGTGGCTTTCACGCTTCCGTCGTTCAACTGCAGCACCAGCTCGTAGCAGCCCGGCCCGGTCGTGACCACCTTGGTCGACCAGTTGAACAGGAACTGGTTGTTGTTGGAGTCGTAGCGGAACGTCGAGCCTCCGGTCGCGCCGGTCGTCGGCTGATAGAGCACGAACGCCTGCCCGGTCGCCTGGCCCGTCGTGCAGACCCCGCCGGCGTAGTACACGGCCTGCAGCGTCTGCGTCGACGTCAGGCTCGTGACGAAGTTGCCTGAAGAGTCCTTCACCTGCCACTTGATCGGCAGGCCCTTGGAGAAGTTCCCGCTACCCGAGTTGCTCGGCGCCGTCAGCGTCCCGGCCGTCGAAAGCGGAGACAGGAAGCCGATGAACGTGTAAGGCACCGCGACGGTGTGCTGCCGGACCCCGGCGCTCGCCAGGAAAAGCGCGTCGCCCGAGTACGTCGCTGTCAGGGTCACGGTCCCGGCGGTCGTGAGGACCAGCGAACAGCTCGGGCTCGGCAGCGTAGCGACGCACGAGGCTCCCGAGCCGCCCGAGACCGTGACGGTCACGGTACCCGTGGGGCTCCCGACCGCCGGAGCGACCGGCACGACGGAGAACCCGACCGTCACCGTCTGCCCCTGGAAGGAGGGTGCGGGAACATCGGACGTGATCGTCGTCGCCGTGTTGCCCATGATCGTC
>DATDNV010000173.1:0-9484 GCA_036518075.1 Thermoanaerobaculia bacterium | reverse complement strand
CGCTCCCGCCGACCGACGCGACCGGGAGGCTCAGGCGGCGAGCGAGTCCGGCGAAGGGTACGCCTATCACCTGACCATCCTGGCCGCGACGCAGAAGGGCTACCGGAACCTCGTCCGGCTCGTCTCCGAGGCCTATTTGAGCGGATTTTATCACCGGCCGCGCATGGACAAAGCGCTCCTGCGAGAGCACGCGGAGGGGCTGATCGGTCTCTCCGGCTGCTTGAAGGGAGAGGTGGCGGGCGCGCTGTCGCGCGGCAACTTCGACGCGGCCAAGAGAGCCTTCCTCGAGTACGAAGAGATCTTCGGCAAGGGCAACTTCTACGTCGAGATCATGGATCACGGCCTGCCGCAGCAGACCGCGATCGTGCCGGACCTGCTGCGCCTTGCCAGGGAGACCGGCGCTGCCCCCGTGGCCACGAACGACAGTCACTACCTGCGCCGGGACGACGCCTTTGCCCACGAAGTCCTGCTCTGCATCGGGATGGGCAAGACGCTCGAAGACGAGCGGCGGATGCGCTTCTACAACGACGAGTTCTATGTCAAGAACCCGGACGAGATGAAGCAGCGGTTCAGCCAGTGGACGGCGGAGGCGGTGTCCAACTCGGTCGCGATCGCCGAGCGCTGCGCGGTGGCTTTCGACACCGAGGGCCTGCATCTGCCGACGTTCGCCGCCCCGCCGGGAAAGACTCCAGTCGAGTATTTCACCGAGCTCGCCCGGGAAGGTCTCGATCGGCGGCTCTCCGAAACCGGGCCCGCGGCCGGGATCGATCCGCTGAAGTACAAGGAGCGGCTCGAGTACGAGATCTCCGTCATCGAGAAGATGGGGTTTCCTTCTTACTTCCTGATCGTGTCTGACTTCATCCGCTATGCGCGCGAGCAGGGCATCTCGGTGGGGCCGGGGCGGGGGAGCGCGGCCGGGTCGATCGTCTCCTGGGCTCTGCGCATCACCGAGATCGATCCGCTCCAGTACGACCTTCTCTTCGAGCGCTTCCTGAACCCGGAGCGCATCTCGATGCCCGACATCGACATCGACTTCTGTCAGGCGCGCCGGGGAGAGGTGATCGACTATGTGACCAAGAAGTACGGACGCGAGAACGTCGCGCAGATCGTGACTTTCTCGCAGCTGAAGCCGAAGCTGGCGGTCCGGGACGTGGCCCGGGTCCTGTCCCTGCCCGTCCAGCTCGGAGATCGAATCGCGAAGCTCGTTCCCGACGGGCCGGACGTGACCTTCGAGCGCGCGCTGAAGGAATCGCCGGGGCTGAAAGAGGCGATCGCGACCGACGAATCGGTGCGCAAGGTGGTGCAGATCGCGGAGCGCCTGGAAGGGCTCTCGCGCCACGCCGGGATGCACGCCGCCGGCGTCGTGATCGCGCCTCGGCCGATCACGGAATACCTGCCGCTGTATCGGACGAGCAAGGACGAAATCACGACGCAGTTCGACATGAACGCGGTCGAGAAGATGGGTCTCCTGAAGATCGATTTCCTCGGTCTCATCACTCTCGACATTCTCGACGTGACGATCGATGCGGTGCGGCAACGGACGGGCGTTTCCCTCGATCTGGACCACCTTCCCCTGGACGACGAGCCGACCTACGAGCTCTTCCGGTCTGGGAGGACCGCATGCGTCTTCCAGTTCGATTCGGGAGGAATGCGCGACCTCCTGCGGCGTGCGCGCCCTCGAGTCTTCGCGGATCTGGCCGCCTTGAACGCCCTGTTCCGGCCGGGAGCGCTCGACGCGGGCACGGTCGAGGAGTACGTTCGCCGGCGCAACGGCACGAGCCGCGTGACTTACCCGCTCCCCGAGATCGCCGACATCCTCCAGGAGACACTCGGGATTCTCGTCTACCAGGAACAGGTCATGCGGATCGCATCGCGCGTGGCGGGATATTCGCTCGCCGAAGCGGACCTGCTTCGCAAGGCGATCGGGAAGAAGAAGCGCGAGATCATGGTCGCCGAGGGGGAGAAGTTCATCCGGCGCGCCGTCGAGCACGGCACGCCGAAGAAGAAGGCGCAGGAGCTCTGGTCTCTCATCGAGCCCTTCGCCCGGTACGGGTTCAACAAGTCCCACGCCGTCGCCTACGCGCTCGTCGCCTACAAGACCGCCTACCTGAAGGCGCACCATCCGGTCGATTTCCTCGCGGCGACGCTTTCCGCCGAGATCGGCTCGACCGACGGCATCGTGAAGGTCATCGGCGACTGCGTGGAAATGGGCATCCCGGTTCTCCCTCCGGACATCAACGAGTCGCAGAAAGACTTCGCCGGCGTCGGAGAGTCCATCCGGTTCGGCCTGGCCGCGGTCAAGGGAGTCGGAGAGGCGGCGGCGCAGGCGATCCTGGAGGAGAGGGAAAAGGGACGGTTCGCATCCTTCACCGATTTCGCTCTGCGGCTGGACTCGCGGCTGGTCAATAAACGCACGCTGGATGCCCTGATCGGGGCGGGCGCGTTCGACTCGCTCGGAAAGAACCGGGCCACGCTCGCGGCCGCGACGGAACAGGTCGTGAACTCTGCCGCGCGCCGGCGGGAAGAGGTCGAGATCGGCCAGTCGACTCTGTTCGGGGCGACAACGGCGGAAGAAGGTCCGCCCCGAGACGACTTCCCGGAACAGCCGGACTGGTCGCTGGAGGAACGGCTCCAGCTAGAGCGAGAGGTGCTGGGCTTCTACGTCACAGGACATCCGCTGACTCGTTTCTCGGAGGAAGTCAGCCGGTTCGCCGATGCGCGAGTGGACGAGCTCGCCGGCCGGGTGGACAAGACGGTCCGGATCGCCGGGGTGCTCACCACCCTGAAGAAGCAGAAGATCAAGAAGGGCCTGAACGAAGGCAAGACGATGCTCAAGGCGATGCTCGAGGATACGACCGGCGGCGTGTCGATCTGCGTCTTCGCCAGCCTCTACGAGAAGGAAGGGTCCTGGCTTCGCGCCGACCTGCCCGTTCTCGTGACGGGAACAGTGCGCGAGTCGGGGCCCGCGCACGAGATCACGGTCGCCGACATCCGGCCGCTGGAGGGTATGCGGGAGCGAGCCGCCCGGGAAGTGAAGATCCGGGTCAATCTCGCGTTCGCAGACGAGCGGGTGCTCGCGCGTCTCAAGGAGAAACTCTCGTCTCATCCCGGGACGACGCCGGTCTCCATCCGGCTATTCCGCCCCGGCGAGTTCGAGGCGACTCTGAAGGCCGCGGACTCGATGCGGATCGCGCCGTCGGCGAATCTGACGAGCGAGATCCGGGCGCTGGCGGGCGAGGATTCCGTCGAATACGTCTTCGAGTAGGAGAGACGCTGCGTCCCTGCGCCTCCCGCGCGCTCTGGCGGGGGTGCTCGCGCCGGCCGGAGCGCTGGCGCGGCGCGAGAAGGCGCGGCTGTATCTCGCGGGCGGGGCTGTTCGTGACCTGCTGTTGGGGCGGCCCGTTCGGGACGTCGATCTGGTGATCATGGGAGACCTGTCCCGGTTCGCGCGAGAGCTCTCTCACGCTCTGCGCGGTCGGGTGCGGCTGCACGAACGTTTCGATACCGCGACCATCCTGCTCTCGAACGGCAGGTCGGTCGACGTCGCTCACGCGCGCACCGAGACCTATCGCCGCCCGGGGGCTCTCCCGAGTGTCGCGCGGACCGATCGCATCGAAGACGACCTCTTCCGGCGAGACTTCACGATCAACGCCATGGCGATCGAGATCACGGCCGGGCGGCCGGCGCAGCTCATCGATCCGTACGGCGGCCGGGCCGATCTGGCCAGACGGCGGGTCGAGATCCTGCACTCGGGCTCCTTTCGGGATGATCCGACCCGGGCTTTGCGCGCGGTCCGTTATGCCTCGCGGCTCCGGTTCACTGTCGGTGCTGGAACGAAACGCGCTCTTCGCGAAGCGATTCGCGATCGGTTCTTCGCCTCGATCTCCGGCGAGCGTCTCTGCCGGGAGATCGAGCTCGTCCTGTCCGAGGGAGGGCGAGCCGACGGGGTGCGGTGGGTCGGACGACTCGGTCTGGCCGAGGCGATCGATCCCGCTTTGCGGGTCGATTCTCGGGCGGTTGCGCGCGTGCGCCGGGCGGAACAGATCGCGCGGCGCATGCGGATCGACTTCTCGTGGCTCGCCTACCTCCTCGCCTGGACCGGACCGCTGCCCGCCGCTGCCGCGAACGCGTTAGCCGGCCGCTTTCGTCTGGCAGGGAAGACGCGCCGGATCGTTCTCGCCTGGCCCGCACGTTGGGGCAAGATCCGCACCTCCGCGCTGCTCAGTGCCTCCGCAGTCGCAGATCTGCGACTGACGCCGGAGGAGCGGCTGGCGTCTCTCGTGCTGCTTCCGGAGACCGCCCGACGCCGGCTGCGGCGGGCGCTCGAGGCAATCCCGGTGCAGCTGTCCATCACCGGAGAGGACCTGATCCGGGCCGGCTGGACGCCGGGGCCCGAGATCGGACGCGCCCTCTCCCGGACGCTCGCCGCGCGCCGAGACGGAGCGATCACGCCCGAGCAGGAGCTGGATTTCGCGCTCGGCCGCCGGGGACATCCGACGTCATGAGGTCTGCGCTTTCGATCGCGCTCCTTCTCGCTGGCCTCGCGGCTCTGCCCTCCGCTCTCTCTGCCGACGAGACGCTGCCTCCTTCCTTCTGCGGCGAGTGGATCCGACAATCGCGCGAAGGCTACGAGCGCGTGACCCTCTTCGCCGACCAGACACTGGTATGGAAGGTGCGCCGGTCGGGAGAGCCGGAGGACATCCGGCGCAAGAAGATCGGTCCGGACGAGACAAAGTATTACTGTGAGTTTTTCGCGCGTCCGGAGTTCACGAGGATGCCATCGGACCTCCGGACCCGATTGAACGCGGAGTTCGTTTCGGAGTCCGTGATCACGGTCGCGCGCCCGAACGGCTCGCAGAGTCAGGTTCGTTTCGACGATCTGTCGACGCTCTCGCCAGACCTCTCGGGCCTTCGCGCCGCGCTGGAGGGTTTGCGCACGCTCTTCACACGTGCCATCGCTCCTGCCTCGCGGTTCACTTCCGAAACGCTCAAGGTCGGCATGGTGCTCACCCGGTTTGACGGTGTCCAATTTCGAATCCGGCTGGTCGACGCGACCAAGGGGGTGGTGGAGCTGGAAGCGATCGCGCAACCCTTCTCCACCTTTCGAAGAATCGACGAGCTGCGGTTTTCCTTTCGTCCGCCCGGAGAGTGAAGCCGAAGTCCGTGGGAAAGGTGAGATGGGAGTGATCCTCGCTTGAGCGACAGGAAGGTCCGGATCTTCGCGGGCCGCTGGAAGGGTCGAGTGCTGGAGGTCCCCTCCGATGCCCGGCCGACTTCGGGACGCGGACGAGAGGCGCTGTTCTCGATCGTGCGTGAGTCGCTCCGCGAAGCGGACGTCCTGGATCTCTATGCCGGGAGTGGTGCGGTCGGGTTGGAGGCCCTGTCGCGGGGCGCGCGGCGCGCGGTTCTCGTCGAGCAGAAGCCCGGAGCGCTCGATCGGAACGTGGCCCGGCTCGGGGCGGAGAGCTCGGAGGTCGAGGTGCTTCGAGGCAGTGTGGCCGAGGCCCTGGGCACGTTGCGCCGCCGGGGGGAGCGCTTCGACCTGATCTTCAGCGACCCACCCTACGGCTCGGCCGCGGATGGGGCGTTTCCGCAGGAGCTGGGCGAGCTTCTTGCACCCGGGGGGCTCGTGATCGTCCAAACCGACGTGCATTCGCGAGCCCTCACCGAGCCCGCCGGCTGGACCTTGCTGGCCCGGCGGGACTACGGCAGGAACGTCTTCTTTTTCTTCTCGTTGACCGAGAGCTCGCTCAAGCTTCCGATCCCCGAGTCTTTTGACGGGCGGGGGGGAAAATGTTAGCCTGCGCCCTTTAATTTTGCCTGCCTACTCTCCGCAAAGGAGTCAGCCAATGCTACAAAACGGAAGGCACTACTTCACATCGGAGTCTGTCACCGAGGGGCATCCCGACAAGATCGCTGATCAGATCTCCGACGCGATTCTGGACGCGGTTCTGCGCGACGACTCGACTGGCCGCGTGGCCTGCGAGACTCTGGTGACGACCGGCGTCGCGTTCATCGCGGGCGAGATCTCGACGAAGACCTACGTGGACTTCCCCTCCGTCGTCCGCCACACGATCAAGGAGATCGGCTATACGCGGGCCAAGTTCGGTTTCGATTTCGAGACCTGCGCCGTCATCTCTTCGATCGACCCCCAGTCGCCGGACATTGCTCAGGGCGTGGACACCGGCGGTGCCGGCGATCAGGGCCTGATGTTTGGATTTGCCGTCCGCGAGACCGAAGAGCTCATGCCGCTGCCGCTCACGCTGGCGCACCGGCTCGTTCAGCGCCTGTCGGAAGCCCGCCGGAAGGGAGAAATGGACTTCCTGCGGCCCGACGGGAAGTCTCAGGTGACCGTCGAGTACGAGGGCTCGCGGCCCATCCGCGTCGAGACGGTGGTCGTGTCGACACAGCACGCCGAGGCGATGAAGCACGGAGCGCTGAAAGAGGCGATCATCGAAGAAGTCATCAAGACGGTCATTCCTCAGGAGCTGTTGACTGCTACCACGAAGTTTCACGTGAATCCCACCGGCCGCTTCGTCATCGGAGGCCCGCAGGGCGACACAGGTCTGACGGGGCGCAAGATCATCGTGGACACCTACGGCGGAAGCGCCCCGCACGGCGGCGGCGCGTTCTCGGGGAAGGATCCGACGAAGGTCGACCGTTCCGCCGCCTACATGGCCCGCTACATCGCGAAGAACATCGTTGCCGCCGGCCTGGCGGATCGCGCGCTCATTCAGCTCGCCTACGCGATCGGGGTCGTGGACCCGGTTTCCGTTCACGTCGAGACGTACGGCACCGGAAAGCTTCCGGAAGAAAAGATCGTCGCCCTGATTCGCGAGCACTTTCCCCTCACGCCGCGCGGCATCATCGAAAAGCTCGACCTGCGTCGGCCGATCTACAAGGCGACAGCCGCCTTCGGCCACTTCGGCCGCCGGCTGCCCGAGTTCACGTGGGAAAAGACCGACGTGGCCCCTGCGCTTTCGCGCGCGGCGGGTCTGGAGCCGGCTGCGGTTCGGGTTTCGCCATGAAGACTGCCGGCACCGTCGCAGACCGCTACGACGTGAAGGATCGGGCGCTCTCGGAGAAGGGCCGCCTGCGCATCGAGTGGGCAGATGCCAGCATGCCCGTGCTCCGGCAGATCCGCGAGCGATTCGAGAAAGAGAAACCGCTTAAGGGCGTGAGGCTCTCGGCTTGTCTTCACGTGACGACCGAGACCGCCAACCTGGCGCGGGCCCTAGTAGCCGGGGGAGCCGATCTCGTCCTCTGCGCCTCGAACCCGCTGTCCACGCAGGACGACGTGGCCGCTTCGCTGGTCGAGGATTTCGGGGTCGCGGTCTACGCGATCAAGGGCGAGGACCACGCGACCTACTACGAGCACATTCGTGCCGCGCTGGCACACAAGCCCAACATCACGATGGACGACGGCGCGGACCTCGTCTCGTCTCTGCTCTTCCTGGCGCTGGGCAAGGACTCGGACGTCGACCCGGTGATTCGCGAGTGGGCGAAAGGCCTGTCGGCGGGGGAGCGGCGGTCCCTCCTCGAAGGGATTCTGGGGGGCACGGAGGAGACGACCACAGGGGTGATTCGGCTTCGAGCGATGGAGAAATCAGGAGTTCTCAAGTTTCCCGTCGTCGCGGTCAACGAGGCCCGTACGAAACACCTCTTCGACAACCGCTACGGAACGGGCCAGTCCACGCTCGACGGCGTCATTCGCGCGACCAATCTACTCGTCGCCGGAACCCATTTCGTCGTGGCCGGCTATGGCTGGTGCGGCCGCGGAGTCGCGATGCGCGCGCGCGGCCTGGGCGCGCAGGTCATCGTGACCGAGATCGATCCGACCAAGGCAATCGAGGCGGTCCTGGACGGATATCGGGTCATGACGATGGAGCAAGCTGCATCGGTCGGCGACATCTTCGTGACGGTCACGGGAAACAAGAATGTCCTTCGCGAGGAGCATTTCCGTGCCATGAAGGACGGAGCCGTCGTCTGCAATTCCGGCCACTTCAATGTCGAAATCGATATACCCGCGCTCGCCCGGCTCGCGAAGTCGCGGCGAGCGAGCCGGGAGTTCGTCGAGGAGTTTCAGCTTCCGGACGGCCGACGGATCAACCTCCTGGCGGACGGGAGGTTGATCAACCTCGCTTCCGCCGAAGGCCATCCGGCCTCCGTGATGGACATGTCGTTCGCGAATCAGGCTCTCGCGGCGGAGTTCATGATCAAGAACCACGCGAGCCTGGAGAAGAGGGTGTACGCGGTTCCCGACGACATCGACCGGGAGATCGCGCGCCTCAAGCTCGCGGCGATGAAGGTCTCGATCGACAGGCCTACGCCGGAGCAGGTGCGCTACATGGGTTCCTGGGAGGAAGGGACTTGACGGAAGTGCTTCGCACACTTCCTCAGGTCTTGAGCCGCAGAATCCCGTAGAGAGCGCCGGTCGCCGAAAGGATGTTCGGCGACCAGGCGGCGAGAAGCGGCGACAGGACGCCAACGCCTCCCAGCTTGGAGAAGAACGCGGTCGCGATCTGGAGCGCCATTCCCAGGCAAAGGCCGACTCCAATTCCGGCGAGGGCGCCGCGCCGTCCCACCCGGAAGGCGAACGGCACCGCCAGAAACGCCATGACGGGCAGGAGCATGGGTCCGGCGAGCTTGCTTTGCAGCGCCGTCTCGAGCGGAGCGGTCGGGTAGCCGCCGACCTTGAGGCGCCGCGCGAGTCGCTCCAGCTCCCGGAACCGCATTTGCTCGGGAGTGCGGCGCTCCTGGGCGAACGTAGCCGGAGGGTCGCCAGCGATTCTTTCCTCGAGAAAAGTTCGGTAAGAGGTCTCCGAGGGTCCACCGAAGGATCGCTCCCAGCCCTGGCGGAAGATCCACGCCTCTCCATTCCACGAGGCTTCCCTGGCGCCCACGCGGCGGACGAGCTCGAAGTCCGAGTTGAACTCGAAGACCGTCGGCGCATGGAGTTTTCCGCCGCCCGGATCGCTCTCCTCCCGATACCAGATGCGGCCGTCCGAGCCGTAGTGCCAGTTGCGTTCTTCAGGGCTGCTCAGCCCGGCATCCGGAGCGCGTCCATAGATGATGTTTCGGAAGCGAGCCTGGCGCTGCTCGGCAAACGGCAGCACGTATTCGCCGAGCGTGAAGAGAAAGCCCGCGCCGAGGAACGTGACGACGAGGATCGCCGATGCGAGCCGGGGGAGAGACACTCCGCTGGCCTTGAATGCGGTGTCCTCGTTGTTCTTCGAAAGGAGACCCAGAGACACCATTGTCGCGATGAGGACCGCAAACGGAGCAATCTGGACCGCGATCGAAATCAGGAAGTAGCGGTAGTAGCCCAGCACCACGTAGCGCGGCGGCTGATTCCTGGCGATCTTGTCCACGTGGTCCGCATAGTCGACGATGATCGCGAGAAGCAGGATGCTCGCGGTGACCAGGGCGAGCATCGCGAGAAAGCGGCCGAGCACGTACCGGTCGAGGAGCGCCGGGAACCGAA
>DATDNV010000172.1:0-9835 GCA_036518075.1 Thermoanaerobaculia bacterium | reverse complement strand
CGACGGAGTGATCGTCGCGACGCCGACCGGATCGACCGCCTACAACCTGTCGGCCGGGGGCCCGATCCTTCATCCCGCGCTGCGCGCGGTCGTCATCACCCCGATCTGCCCACACACCCTCTCCCAGAGGCCCCTCGTCGTCCCGGGGACGACGATGATTTCTCTGCGCGTCGTCGACAGCGGCAGTCCGGGAGGCGTTCACCTGACGCTCGACGGCCAGGCGGGACTTCCGGTTCCGACCGGATCCTGCATCGAAGTGCGAGAGAGCCGGTCGCCGGTGACGCTGCTGCGGCCGCCCGAGTCCGACCATTTTCACAATCTTTCGGAAAAGATGGGCTGGGGTGTTTAAGCTGCCCGCCGAGGACCCAGTGGGCGCGCCGATGTCTGCGGCGCCCCGCCGGAGCTGACCGTGTCCGATTCGGAGAAGCCCGAGCGCGGCGTCTCGGCTCATCGGCTGTCGACCGCGCGGCTCTACTTCTTCGTCCTGATCTTTCTCGTCGCGGCGGGTTATGCAATCTGGAAATCGGATCGATTTCAAAGCCTGTTCCAGGGAATCTCGCAGGCCCGCCTCTCTCAGGCTCTCGGCGTTCCGGTCTCCTTCGAAACCGTCGACGTCCGATTCTTCCCGCCGTCGGTTCTTCTTGCAAACGTTCGTATCGGGAATGACCCGAAGAGAAATCTGCCGGAGGACGCTCCGCTCTTCGAAGCCGAGGAGATCTCGATCGGAGGCGGCGTCTCGCTCGTGGGTTCCACTCTGCGTCTGGGCCGCATTCGTGCGCTGCGGCCGCACGTTCGTCTCATTCAATCTGAAGACGGCACCTTCAATCTCCCGCCCGGCCTGGTGACGCCCGCTCGCGGCGGCGGCGGCCTCAAGCTCACCATCGGATCGATTCTGGTGCAGCAGGGCGTGCTCGAGTTCGACGGTCGGAAGGCAGGGATCGAGGGCCGGCTCGATGACTTCATGGCCGAGCTCTCGAGAGTGCCCAGGGATCGATATCAGGCGACGCTCGTCGCGCGGCGGGCGATGCTTCAGCTTCCTCACGCCGAGCCGCTCGCGACGAGCCTGTCCGCCCGTCTGCTCCTGGACCCGAAGGCCGGCGTTCGTTTCGAAGACGTTCGGCTCGCCGGGGCGTTCGGCGAGATTCAGACGACCGGAGCCATCGAGACGGCTCGCGGCGCGAACGCGTTCTTCTCCGGATCCGGCCGGCTCTCCATCGATGAGGTGGAGCGCGTGTTCCATTCCCCGCTCGGGTTTTCGGGGTCCGCCGCGGCGAACGTGACCGTCGAGATCCCCGCGTCCGGCGGCTTTCGCATCGGCGGGACGCTCAAGAGTCAGCGAGTGCAGAGGGACGAATTCGTGTTCGAGGACGTCCAGGCATCCGTGGCGGCACGGCCGGACGCGCTGGTCGCCCAAATCGAGCAGATCGGATATGCGGGCGGCCGGGCGACCGCGGTCTATCGCATCGGGAATCTCACCGGCAAGGCGGAGCCCATGACGCTCGCGGTCGAAGCGCGCAACCTCTCCGTCGAGCGCTTCTTCAACGACCTCAAGCTCAACGGAACGGGTCTCTCCGGCACGGCAGCGCTGGCGATGACGCTTCACTGGGGAGAGAGCGGCATCGAGCGGGCCGACGGAGGAGGACGGCTCGAGATCAATCCCGGACCGCCCGTGTCACTCGTCCGCGGACGTTTTGGAGTGCCCACGAGCGGCGGCGGACCGTTCTCGGTCGTCGCGGGACAGATCCGGCTCGCGGGTGCGATCTTTCGATTTCCCGAATCGACTCTGACGTTGGACGGCGGCTTCCGGATCGGAAACTGGCAGCCCGACTTCGACCTGAGGCTCCAAACGCGCGATGCTTCCGAGATCGACCGCCTCTTCCAGGATTTCATGGCAGCGACCGGGGGCAAGCCGGAGCCGCTCGGCCTCGGCGGCGCGGGAGAGATCCAGGGGCATCTCTCGGGAACCTGGGCGAACCCCGATGCGAGCGTTCAAATCTCGCTCGACGACACCCGCTACGCCAACGTCGCCTTCGGCAGCGCGCGCGGAACGGTCGAGATGCGCGACGGGGCTTTCTACTTCCGCCCTCTGCGGGTCTATGACGGGGATGCGAGCCTCTCGCTGGAAGGCATGGCGCGTTATCGAGTGGAGCCGGGAAAGCCGCGTTTCGATCTGTCTCTGGCCGCCCGCCATTACCCTCTCTCGAGGCTGCTCACCTACCTGGACCTGAAGTATCCGGTGGATGGGCAGGTCACCGGAACGTTCCCGGTCTCAGGCACTCCGGAGGAAGTGACGGGGGGCGGGCCGGTCGAGCTCGCCGACGCGGTCGTCTGGGGACAGAAGGTCCCGGTGGCCCGCGCCAACGTCCGGATGACTCCCGGGAGATTCGCGCTGGAGGACGTTTCGGCCGAGGTCGGGGGAGGCGTCGTGCGGGGCTCGGGGGCGATCTCGATCAAGGAGAGGACGTTCGAGGCACGCGCCGCAGGCGACAAGGTTCCGATCCAGACGGTCGAGGCCGCACGGTCGATCACCTCCGACGTCGAAGGCAACCTGTCCTTCCAGTTTTCCGGCAGCGGTTCGCTCGACCATCCCAGCATGAACGTCTCCGCTTCCTTGTCGCAGGCGCGATTCTTCGGCCACACGGTTCCGGAAACGCTCGAGCCTCACGCCGACATCGTGATGAAGGCGGGAGTTCTCGACGGTTCGGTCTCGGTCCCCCAGCACTGGTCTCTGCGCGCGCGCGGCGACGTTTTCGGTTCGCCGGCGAAGGTGGATGTCTCGCTCGACGCCCCGGACCTGGCGAACCTGCTCAAGTTGACTCCTCTGGAGCTTCCTGCGGCCGACGGCGGGTCGGTCGCGATCGAGGGAAGCCTCGTCCTTCCGACGACGGAGGGGGAGTGGCCTTCGGGCCAATTCACCGTCAGCCGCGCGCGGCTGGATCTCGCGGACCGACAGGGAGTCATCGCCGCGTCCGGTCCCGTGCACGCCTCGCTCGCCAGTGGAAAGCTGACGATCGAGGAATTTTCCGCGGTCGGTGAAGGGACCTCGCTCAAGCTCGGCGGAGTGGTCGATCTACGAGACAAGGATCACGGGGTCAACGTCGCCGCGATCGGAACGGTGGACGCGAACGCCTTGTCTCTCATTGCCCCGGACGTGGACCTCCAGGGCAGGCTCACCATCGACGCCCGCGCGTCCGGAGGTCTCAGTCAGCCCGTGCTGTCCGGCTCGGTGCGGATGGAGAAAGGCAAATACCGTCTGGTAGGGCTCGGGATCGTGCTCGACGATGTCGATCTGAGGGTGACCCTGCGCGAATCGCGCGGCGATCTCGAGGGACGAGCCAAGTTCGGCGGAGGAGAGCTCGTCGCAGGCGGAAGCTTCAACGTTGCGGGTCTCTCCGTGAAGGACTTTCGCGTCTCGGTTCAGGGACGGCGCGTGCGCCTGCCGACCTTCCAGGACTTCCGCGTCATCGCCAACGCGGATCTGGTCGTCACGGCTGCTCCGGCGGGCAACGCGATCCGAGGACAGGTCGTCCTTCTCAACGCAACCTACTTCAAGGATTTCGACATCACTCTGTCCGACCTTCTGGCGCGGAGCCGTCCGTCGGGGTCGGCCGTGGTCGAGGAGTGGAAGCAGAAGACGGCGCTCGAGATCCACATCGTTTCCTCGGAGTCGATGGAGCTGCGCAACAAGGCGGCGCGCCTGACCGGCACCGTCGACCTCGTCGCGCGCGGGACCGTGGCGGAGCCCACACTGCTGGGGCAGATCGCCTTCGACGAAGGAGGTCGGTTCACGTTCCGCGGCGTCCGATACGACATCGAATCGGGCACCGTCACGTTCGCGAGCACACGCGGGCTCGCGCCAATCCTCGACATTCACTCTCGGGCCGAGGTGAAGGGATACGACCTGACCGTCAGCCTGGTCGGCACGTGGCCGCGCGTCCAGATGAGCTTTTCTTCCGACCCACCGCTGCCCAACGAGACGATCTTTGCCCTGCTTCTGACGGGCACCGCGCCCACCACCGGCACCCAGACCGACACGACCAACCCGCTCATGTCGGTGGGCGCCGGCATCGCAGCTGGAGCCGTCACCGGCGGCATCACGCGGGGGACGTCGCGCGTTCTGAAGCTCGAACGGTTCGAGATCGATCCGATCTTCACCGCCGGGCAGCTCACCGACGTCCGGTCCACGATCGGCAAACAGATCACGCCGGACGTTCTTTTCACGTATTCGCAGTCGTTCGAGACCACGAAACAGCCGATCTGGCAGGTCGAGTGGCGGATCTCCGACACGGTGATCCTCCGCGCGCAGCGGGACGAGAACGGCATCTATCTGGTCGACCTCCGGCGACGGAAACGGTTTTAACTGCGTTGGCATCGGGAGTCGATGGCTTGAGACGGTTCCCGCTCCTTGCCACCGTGGCGGGACTCTTTGCGCTGACCGTACGCCTGATGGGTCAGGTACCCGAGTCGACCCTTCCCGCGCTCTACGGCCGCGAGATCGTGTCGGTTTTCTATACGAGCGACGGCCCGGTGGACGCTTCGCGCATCGCGGACCTCGTCGAGCTCGCCGTCGGCAAGCCGCTCACCGAGGAAGCGACCGGCGACACGATTCGCAACCTTTTTGCGACGCGCCGATTCGCCGACGTGCAGATCGAGGCGGAGCCGGTCGAGAGCGGCGTTTCGGTGATCGTCCACCTGTTTCGGGCGTATCAGGTCAAGCCGCTGAAGTTCACCGGCAGACTTCCGCTCGCCCGCGAGGAGCTGCGCCGCGCGCTGTCGTTTGGCGAGGGTTCCTTGTTTCAGCAGTCGGAAGTCGACGACGGAATCGGTGCTCTCCAGCGCCGTCTCGAGCAGGAGGGCTTTCTCCAGGCGCGCGTGACCGCCCGGGTGACTCTCGACCCCGCGACGTTCGACGCCAGCGTCGTCTACCTCCTCGACCCGGGTCCGCGAGCCAGGGTCGCGCGGATCTTCTTCGACGGAGACACCAAACCATTCACGCCCGACGAGCTTGCCCGCCACGGGAAGCTCAAGCTGAGGAACAACTACAGCGAGTCGAAGGCCCGAGCGGGCGCCTCGAAGATCACGCAGTGGCTTCACAAGAACTCCTGGCTGCGCGCGTCGGTTGACCTGATCGCGGCCCAGCCGACCGACGACGGCGGCATCATGCCCGTCTACCGGGTCACCATCGGAAAGAAGGTCCTCTTCGAGACCAAGGGCGTCAAGGCGAGCCGGGTGCTCGGCGAGATTCGCGACCTGATCGAGGGCCAGGATTTCGACGAAGACCTGATCCTCGAATACGTGCAGAACAAGCGCGAGGCGCTCCAGAACAAGGGCCACTACAAGGCGAAAGTGGACTACCGGATCACGGAGCAGCCGGATACGACGACGGTCACGATCACGGTGGACGACGGGCCGCACTTCGAGATCGAACAGGTTGACTTCACGGGAAACGGGTCGGTCAGCTCCAAGAAACTTCTTTCGCTCATGGTGACTCACCGACGAACGTTCCCGCTGATCGCGCCGGGGCACCTCGTCGACCGGGAGCTCGACGATGACGTCTCCGCGATCCGCGGCTACTACCAGACCAATGGATGGGTCAGCGTGAAGATCGAGCGGCCGCGGATCGAAGAAGGTTCCAAGACCAATCGCCTCGTCGTGACCATTCCGATCGAGGAGGGACCGCGGGCCATCGTGGCGAGCCGGAAGATCGAAGGTGCCGCGCACGCCGAGGAGGGTGAGCTGCAGAAGATTTTGAAGGTGAAGGTCGGAGAGCCATTCAATCCGGACCAGGCCCGGCTCGATGCCTACAACCTCGCCGCCTACTACCACGATCACGGCTGGCGCGAGACCTCGGTGAAACAGGAGTTCACGTTGACCCCGGACCGGACGGCGGCCGATCTGATCTACCGCGTCGAGGAGGGGATGCGGTCGTTCTTCGGAAAGACGATCGTTCGCGGCAACACGAGGACGCGCACCTCGAAGCTGATGCAGCTGACCACCTGGAAGGAAGGGGAGCCCTACTCCGAGACGAAGGTGGTCGACACGCAGCGCAACCTGGCGCGCGCGGGAGTCTTTCGGCGCATCGAGATCAAGCCAGGGCCGGCGAATCCGGCGACGGAGGCGAGCAACGTCGAGATCGAGGTGCAGGAGGGCCGACCGCTCTCGCTTCTTTACGGCGTGGGATACCAGTACGCGCCGGACGCCGATCAGAATCGGAGCGACCCTTACCTTCTGGGCGGCGTGTCCTACAACAATCTCTTCGGGAAGATGCTCTATGCCGGCCTCGAAGGCCAGCTCGCGATCTCCGGACGCTAACGGCTGCAGCTTTCGTTCCGCGACCCCTATCTCTTCAACAAGGACTATCCGTTCACCTCTTACCTCTTCGCGACGCGCGAGCCGATCCAGGATATCGAGCTCGAGCGATTCGGCTGGGTCAACGAGGTCTCCCACTACTACGGCCGCTATCTCCGGGTCGCCCTGCGTCTGGAATATCAGCGGATCCGGCCGGTCAACCCCGAGGACATCTCCCAGATCGAGATCGAGGACTTCCCGCGCGCCGACCAGCCGATCGAGGAGGCGACGATCGGACCGAACTTTCTCTACGACCGGCGCGACGATCCTCTCGATCCGCACAGCGGCTACTACGTGACCGGCGCGTTCAAGTACGCGTTTCCCGTTTTCGCCGCGGAGGCGCGTTACTCGAAGATCTCGGGACAGGTCGCCAAGTTCTGGCCGATCGGCAGGGTGATCCTCGCCGCGTCGGGGCGCGCGGGCGCGATCTTCCCCTATGGTCCGAGCGACATTCAGGTGCCCATCGCGGAGCGGTTCTTCGGCGGCAAGAGCTCGACCAACCGCGGATTCGACACCGACCTTCTCGGGATTCCCGGGCAGACGGTGGACTACGACACCAAGGCGACGATTCACGAGGGGTCTGGAACGGGATCGTGCGCGCCGGCGTACCCGACTCTGACGGCATACGACTGCAGCGCGGGACCCCGAATCATCGGGGGCAACGGCACGCTCGCCTTCAGCGCGGAGATTCGATTTCCGATCGTCGGCCCCGTCAACGGCGCGGTCTTTTACGACCTCGCGCAGGTCTGGAAGAATTTCTCCGACGTCAATCTCAAGTTCGAAGGGAGCGACGGCTTGCGCCAGGCGGTCGGCTTCGGCATCCGCGTGATCACTCCCATTGGTCCGCTGCGCGCCGACTACGGAATTCCGATCAAGCGGAACCGGATACCCTTCAACGTCACCGACCCGGACGGGGTTGTCCTGCTTCAGAACGCGGGTACGTTCAAGGAAGGGGGGCAGTTCTTCTTTTCGATCGGGTATCCCTTCTAGGTATCGGGTAGCGGGTCGGTTTCTATATCAGATCTGGTATAGGACTCAGGCCTCGGTCCCCGGTAGCCTCTCAGTGACGCCGACATTCGTTCCCGCGAGTTTCCTCTCTTCCTCGGCGAGCGCCTGCCGCAGGACCTCGGTGTCCTCTTCCGTCGAGCCCGAGAGGTTAGTAAAGGGAGCCTCGGAGAGGGCCTGACGCCAGGGGAGAGATGGCAGTCCTCCGTCCCGAAGCAGATGCACGAACCGCAGCGTGCGGAAGGCGTCGAACCAGGTATGGAGATGTCGAAGCAGCGTGGCCTCGTCGTGCGACCGCCCGATGGCTTCCCGGACCGCTTCGAACGTGCCCAGTTGCGACAGCGCTTCCTGCATGAGGTCGGCTCTCAAGAAGGGGTTCCCCGATGGCAGCTCGCCCATCGGCTTGTTCAAGTCGCCGCCGCTTCTCGCGATGGCTTCCATCACTCGGATCCAGGCGGCCAGGTGCGCGAAGACGAGAGGATGGTAGAGGCGGAAGCTCGCCACGCCGCGTCTGCTCCCGGTCATGTCGGTGAGGGCGCGGCCGGTGCCGAAAGGCACGCGGTCGGAGAGCCTTCCCTCGAGCTGGATCGGAGTGCCGTCCAGCCGCGCCACCGGTCCGACCTTCGCCAGCTTGTCCAGAATGTAGAAGTCTTCCGCGGCGTTCTTCTTCGGGAAGCCGCGAACCTTCGCGTAGGCTTCGGGCGAAATCGCGAAGCAGCTTCCCATGCTCTCGTACGCGTAGGGTGAGCCGGCCCACGCGAGCCCCAGCACGTAGTAGCGGAGCGAGATCTCGTAGAGCCGCGCCGCCTCGGCGAGCGTCGGATCGGCTTCGAGCCGATGGTCGAAGAAGTAGACGCCGCAGACGACGCCGGGATCGATCCCCGCCATCTGATCGAAGTAGTCCCGAGGCAGGAGAACGTCCGCGTCGGTGTTCCAGATCCAGGGCGAGGCGATGCGCCCCTCCGCATGGAGCGCGAGAGCCGCGTCATTTCCGATCTTTCGCGCGAGGCCGACTCCTTGCTTCTCGGGGAGGTAATGGCCCGGGAGCGCGCGGTCGATGAGGAGGAGCATGCCGTCCGGCATCGCGTGAGCCGTCATCGGCGGGTCGTCCGAGAGCGAGACGCGCGACGGCAGATTCCGCGCGAGTCGCTGGCGAACCGACTCGTTGGCCTCGTGGACGGCTTTGGGCGAGTCGGAGCGCGCGTTCAGCACGACCACGAGCAACACCGGACCGGCCGGTCCTCCCGGCGCCGAGCCAAGAACCGCAAAGAGGGTCTCCAGCTCGCCGTAGGACGGAATGACGAGAGCGTAGCCGAAGTCGCCGGAGACTCTTTCGGCGAGGGAAGCCTCCGGCTCCGCGTGGCGCGCCAGGTACTGAGCGACGGGTTTCTCGGGCTTGTTCTTGCCGGCCATGAAGGAGACTCGGGATCGAAGGGACTAGTGAACCGCGGCCCGAAGCGGAAGGGCGGCGACGACCCTGGCCTCGACCTCCAGGAGCTCGTCCGCCCGGCGATCGACCGTGTCCTGGTCGAAATAGCCGCGGGCGAGGCGCAGGAAGAGGCCGCGATGACGCGCCTCGGAGGTCGCGATGTCCACGTAGAAGTCCTTCATCGGCCCGGGTGTCAGCGCTTCGGCGACGATTCCGAATCGCTCGCATCCGCGCGCCTCGACGATGCCTGCCACGAGAAGGCGGTCCAGGAAATAGGGCTCGCTTCCGTCCCGATATTCCTTGATGAGGCGTCCGACATAGGGGTCCTTCGAGTCCGGACCCAGCGCGAGGCCGCGCTCGGCGACCCGCTTGTAGACGTCGGAGAAGTGCTGGAGCTCCTCCTGGGCGAGCTCGATCATCGCGGTGACCAGCTCCGAGCGATCCGGGTAGTGCGCAACCAGACTCATCGCCGTCGCCGAAGCTTTCCGCTCGCATGCCGCGTGGTCCAGCAGGAACGAGTCGAAGTCCTTCAGGACCGTCTCGATCCAAAGAGGTGAAGTCGCCGCTCTCAATCGCACGCGCGGAGTCTAACCCGCGGTGACGCAACCCGACCTCATCCGGAGCCGCTACTGCGATCAGAGTCGCCCTGTGTCAAAATCCGCTCTGATCCCGTAATCGAAGGTGCGGCCGAAAGCCGCGAAGGGAGGTTCCTGTGTGGAACAGACTTTTGCGACTCGACCTGTTTCTGTCGCTCATCACGTTTTCGGCGTGGCCATTGGCTGCCCAAACGACGACGACGTGGACGATCCCCGGAGCCCTCAACGCTCCAGGCTTGAACGGCACACATTTCGTCTCCGACCTCAGTCTGACTGACCCTGGCGCGGCGCCGGCAAATGTGACGCTGACGTTCTTGCCGACGGGTGCGGTTCAGACGGCCGCCCTCTCCCCCGGCCAGACCGTCGTCTATCAGGACGTCATCGGCGGCCTCTTCGCCCTTCCCGGCGCCGTCGGAGCGCTCACCGTCACCTCGGATCAGGCGTTGCTGTTGCGAGC
>DATDNV010000171.1:0-2629 GCA_036518075.1 Thermoanaerobaculia bacterium | reverse complement strand
GACCTGCTCCGGTGGGGGCTCTGTCCTCAGTCCCCCGTCCCGAATCCGGCGTTTCGAAGCGCGCGATCCTCCGCGGCATAGTCGAACTGGGCCGGGTCGACGTGAGCGGGCGGATTCGCGCGCTCCCATTCGATCGTGCGGCGCAAAGCTTCGGCCTCGGAAATCGGCTCCTCGTACCCGAGCTCTCGACGGATGCGCGATGTGTCGTAGACGATCTCCTGCTCGAAATGGAGCGGCACGACGAGGTAGGGGGGAAGCTTCGAAGCTTCCTGCGTGACGATCGTGCCTCGCCAGCCGGCCGCGACCGCGATCCGGCCGACGCGCTCGGCAACCGACGGCGTCGAATGTTCCCCGACGTTATAGGTCTTCCCGGCGGCTTCTTCGCGGCCGACCGCCAGCACGATCGCATGCGCGACGTTCTCGACGTACCCGTGCGTCCAGCGCCAGGCGGCCAGGCGCTCCTCGAGAAGAAAAGCGCGCCGGCGGTCGTCGAAGCGTTTGAGCGTCGCAAAAAACCGGTGCTGGTCGTCGCCGGGTCCGTAGACGACGGGCAAACGCAGTACCGTCGCCGGGAGCTCCGCGTGCCGCGCGATCTCGCGCTCCGCGAGGATCTTCTCGTACGTCTCCGGATCGTAAGGACCCGGTCGGCCGCCGCGGTAGGGGTACAGCTTCGTTCGAAGAGCGGATTCTTCGGTCAGCGGAGACCGATCGGGGAGGCCGGTTTCCGTGCCTCGGACGAGGCCGTACGCGCGGTACACGTCTCCCGAGGAAAGGGCCACGACGCGCCGCGCGACCCCCCGAAACGCGTCGGCGAGCGCTCGCGCGTCCCGTTCGCCGACCAGATGCATCGCCACGACCACATCAGAGGCGAGCGCGGTGAGCTCCTCGGGAAAACCGACGACCGGCCGCGCGGCGAGCGGGCTGTGCACGTGCCGCACGCCGAAAGGCAGACGCGGCTCGTGATCGCCGCGATGGTAGACCGTGACCGAGTGACCCAGGTGCGACAGGCGCTCCGCGACATGAGGTCCGATGAAGCCGGTCCCGCCGACCAGAATGACGCGAAGCTGCCGGAGCGTGTTCGTCGGCATGGAGAAAGAAATCGGCCGAAAGCATACACAGAGAGATTCGCGCCAGGCGGTCCCCCTCTTCCCGACCACGACTGGTTAGACTTACGAGTGGTGACCAGCGAAGAGACCCGCGCCGCGCTCACGCGCTTCTACGACGCGATGGCGCGCCGCGACGGCGAGGCGATGGCTTCCCGCTACGCGCCCGACGCGACGTTCGAGGATCCGGTCTTCCGGCTCCGCGGCGGCGACGTCGGCAAGATGTGGATCGGGCTGATGCGCCGGGCGCGAGAATTCTCGATCGCGTACACGATCGCCCAGGCGGGCCAGGGCTGGGGAACGGTCGAATTGACCGCGCGCTACCTCTACGCGGGCCGGCGACCGGTCGTCAACGTCATCGTGAGTGAGCTTCACTTCGAAAACGGCCTCATCGTTCGGCAGGTCGATCGGTTCGACTTCCCGCGGTGGGCCGCCCAAGCTCTCGGGGCTCCCGGGCGACTTCTCGGCCGCTTCGAGTTTTTCCGCCGCGCCGTATCGCGCAAAGCCGCGCGGGTTCTCTCTCTTCCTGCGAAGGTCTGAACATGCGGCGAGCGGTCCTCTCGGAAGCGACTCTGGCAGCCGTGCTCTCGTCCGCGCCGCCGCTTCGCGCCGCGGAGGAGCTGCCGCGCGGGACAATCATCGAGCGCGTCGCTTGCGCGTCGGATGCCAAACAGACCTACGCGCTTTATCTCCCATCAGGATATGTCGCGACCCGCTCTTGGCCGATCCTTTACGCGTTCGATCCCTCCGCGCGGGGAGCGCGAGCGGTCGCGGCGTTTCAAAAGGCGGCGGAGGCAAATGGGCTCATCGTCGCAGGGTCCAACAACTCCCAAAATGGCCCGGTCCTCGCGAGCCTCGCGGCGGCGGAGGCGGTCCTGAACGACACCCACTCGCGTTTCTCGATCGATGACCGGCGCGTGTTCCTGTCGGGGTTCTCGGGCGGCGCGAGGGTGGCGTGCCTCATCGGGCTGAAGCTTCCCAAGACGGTGGCCGGCGTCATCGGCTGCGGTGCGGGGTTTCCCGACGACCAGCCTCCCAGGCGCGAAACTCGCTTCGCCTTCTTCGGAGTCGTGGGCGACAAGGATTTCAATTACCGCGAGCTCAAGTCTCTCGACCAGACGCTGGAAAAGCTCGGATTACCCCACGGCATGGCCGTCTTCCCCGGTCCCCATCAGTGGCCGCCGGAATCCGAATGCCTGGAGGCGATCGAATGGATGCGCGTCCACGAGATGTCCGCAGGCATCGCCCGGGACGATTCGCTCGCCGAATCCGTCTTCCAGAAGAGGCTCGGGAAGGCGAAGCAACGCGAAGCCGCCGGCGAGATCCTCGAAGCCGAACGAGAATACGCTTCGATCGCAAGGGATTTCGGCGCGCTCCGCGACGTCTCCGCCGCGGCCGGCCGGGCGGCGGAGCTCAAGAAGGATCCGCGGTTTCCGAAGCTTCTCGCCGCGGAACAAAAACGGCTCACGGCGGAGGAATTCGAGCAGCGGAGAATCGACGATGTTCTCGCCTTTTCGCAAACCAAC
>DATDNV010000170.1:0-13763 GCA_036518075.1 Thermoanaerobaculia bacterium | reverse complement strand
AAGGACGTGCCATGAAGGATCAAAGGGTTCTAAGCCTCTTCGTGCTTGCCTTGCTGGCGGCTCACATCAGCTGCAGCAACCGCAACCCGACCGCTCCGCAAGGGCTGGGCCAGTCGACCTGGACCGGTCTCATCACCTACTCTGGAGGTCTCACTCAGAGTTGCCCGTCGAGCGAAAGGATCACGGTCGCCGTGAATGTGCCCGCCGACGGTTCGGTCACGGCAACCTTCTCGTCAGGCTGTTACGGCGACGTGCTCTTTTTGGGGCAGTCGAGCGCAGGAACGCTGGCGGGACAGCTTCGGGTCAGTCAAAAGAAGTGTCTTGACTCGGACGGCTATGTCGAAGTCGTCGGGCAATCGACGGGCACGTTGGACGCGAGCCACATCCACCTGGAGACTCGAAGGCTCTCAACCTCGCAGTGTGATTGGGGTAGCAACGTGATCGACCTTCGCCGGTAGGCGGGACCGGCCACCCCTAAGGAGAAGCTGATGGCGGCATTTCATCTCATAACGCCTGCGGGGTCCTGAGGTGAAGGCTTCGGGATTCGGAATCTCGCGAGCGCGGACTCCAGGATGACCGTCGGGAACACCTGGACCCCCGACGAGGAGAAGAGCGACGCCTTTCACGGTTTCGTCGAGATCCGCGCGGCGGGCGGCGCTCCGGCCTTTACACCGACGAGCGCACTCATTCCTCCCTTCAAGATCCTCTGGACCACCATCCGAGGAGTCAGTCAGGCGGGCGCCGTCGGCCTGACGGTCGACTCGGGGACCAACCTCCAATACCCTTTCCTGCTCGATCGAAATGGCTTTCGTCGGCTCGAGCTCCCCGGCGTCAGCCCTCCGACTGGAAGCGACCCCCAATATGCCGCTTTCGGCATAAACGATGTGGGCGTGATCGTTGGAATCTTCCCGAAGAAGGTCAATGCGGCCGTCACCACGAGCGGCTTCGCCCTCGCCGCTGGCCTGGCACGTCTGATCGACTTTCCCGACGCCGGGTCTTCCCATCCTCCGGTGACTTCGACTCTCATCAAAGACATCAACAACTGGGGCGAAATCGTGGGCCGCTTCGACGATCAGAACGGGACGCACGGATTTCGGGGCGACTACTACGGCGGGTTTTTCGAGGCGATCGATTTCGTCGATCCCGCGACGGGAGCCGCTGCGACTCTGACGGTCGTCAACGGGGTCAACGACAGCGGCGATATTGTCGGCCACTACCTGGATGCCGCGGGGGCATTACACAGTTTCTTGCGAAGGGCAGGTAAAGAGTTTCAGACAGTGGACCTGCCTCCTCCGATTTTCGGATTCCAACTCAACGGAATTGACGCGACCGGTCAGAAAGGAATCGGCACGGGATTCGACGATCAGGACGATCCGTACGCCTTCGAGGTCGACCTGCCCTAGAAGAAACGGTGGTTCGGGTTAGCCGAGATTGAGGGTCGATGTCGATGTGCTATATCAGATCTGATATAAGGCGCCGCTACTGAACAGGAACTGAAGAGTCTTCGCTGGGGAGCCCGTCGAGAAATTCGCTGACCGCGCGGCTGAACGCCTCGGGCTGCTCCTCCTGCGGCAGGTGGCCGGCGCCCGGCAGGACGACGAGCTTCGCTCCCGGAATCAAGCTGGCCAGCCGGTGACCCTCGGCGACGGGAAGCAGACGGTCGTCGAGCCCCCAGATGACGAGAGTCGGGACCTGGAACTTCTGCCATAGGCTTTCGTATCCCCGAACGTTCGACCGAATCGCCGCAAGAGCCGCGCGCCGAGTCCCCGGGACGGTGACCGGCCTCCATTCGCGCTCCACGAGCTCCGGCGTGACGTTCTTGGGATTCGCGTAGAGACGCTCGCGCAGGCCGAATTCGAGAAAAGGTTTGATGTAGAGCTCCATCTCGAGCTCTCCGATGCCGGGCGTGCGCAGCGCACGGATCGTCCATGGGATTCGCGAGGCAGGCGAAGCGGCGTCGACGAGGACGAGAGCGCGAACCCGATCGGGGCGGGCGGCCGCAGTCAAAAGCGCGACGGCTCCTCCGAGCGAGCTGCCGACGAGGACCGCGTGGTCGATCGCGCGCGCATCCAGGAAATGAAGCAGATGGGCTGACTGGCCGCCGACGGCGTAATCGTAGGGCCAGGGACGATCGGAATAGCCGAAGCCCGGTAGATCGACCGCGATCGCATGTCCCCTCTCCCCCGCCGCGGGAAGAACCCTTCCCCAGCTCGCCGAAGAGGTGAGAAGACCATGCACGAACACCGTCGTCTCTGTCCCGGCGCCCTCGACTTCGCGCGAGCGCCACCGAACGCCGTCGACCACAGTGTCCTTCTCGCCTGGCCCGGGCGGAGGAATGCGCGCCGGCTTCTCGAGCAAGCGCCGCGCCCCGACAGCGAGCGCGACGATCAACAGCAACCAGCCGAAGGAACGCAGAATCCAGCCCAACGACAACCTCCGCTCGACGTTGAAGATCGATTCTAGCGGCACACGGCGAGCCGGCTCCCGATTTCCGGTAACCTCCCCGCGTGCCGACCTGGAAACTGACGCTCGAATACGACGGAACTCGTTACCGCGGGTGGCAGTCCCAGAAGAACACGGACCGCACCGTGCAAGGCGTCTTGCTGCGGGCGGCTCGAGAGCTTCTCGGGGAAGATGTCGCAATCAGCGGGTCCGGCCGAACCGACGCCGGTGTGCATGCGCTCGCGCAAGTCGCGCACCTGAAGGCGCGCAAAACGATCTCGGAGAAGCAGATCGAATACGGGCTCAATGACCGTCTTCCCTTCGACGTCAACGTGCTCGAGGTCTCTCCAGCGACGCCGCGTTTCCATGCGCGCCACGACGCGCGCTCTCGCACCTACCTCTATCGCATCTCACGACGCCGCACGGCGTTCGACAAACGATTCGTCTGGTGGGTGAAGGATCGGCTCGAATTCGCGTCGATGAGCCGGGCGGCTGCGGTCTTCACGGGGCGCCATGACTTCTTCTCTTTCTGCGAGAACCCGGGCGGACAGGAGTCGACCATCGTCGTCGTCGAGAAGAGCGATCTCCTCGACTGGGAGCACGAGATCCACTACCGCGTGACCGCGTCCCACTTCCTCTGGAAAATGGTGCGGCGTCTGGTTGGAACGCTCGTCGAGGTCGGACGCGGGAATCTCTTGGATACTGACGTGAAGCGCCTTCTTACGACACGTTCAACCGAACCGGCGAAATGGACAGCGCCGCCGTCGGGACTCTTTCTCGAGCGCGTTACCTACTAGGGGTGGCTCAGCCGAGCACGCTGTGGAGCGTTGATCCCAAGGCGACCCGGTCTCCCGGCCGGTTTAGAAAAGTTTTGGCCGCCGCTCGCGAAGCGAGGGCCACGGCGCAAGTCGGCGCCGCCGTCGGGACTGTTATTGGAAAGAGTGACCTACTAGTCCTGGCTCGTCAAAAGCGCAATCCGACGGCGAATTGAAACGTTCGCGGCGTCTGGTACCCGGCGGAGCTCGTCGGCTTACCGAAGTTGGGAGAGAGCACGTAGTTGAAGCCCTGCTTTGGGGTGTCGGTGAACGGATTGAATGGAGCGATTGAAGGCTTGTCATTGTTCGTCAGCACGTTGGAGTTGACCGCAATGACCGCCTGTTCGTTGAAGAGATTGAAGACCTGGGCGTGCAGAAAAATCTCTACCGGTGCAAAGACAGGCAAGGAGCAGTCGAGAGCGAGATCGGTGTGCGTAACGTTGTCGGTTCGGAAAGCGCCCGGCTTCGTGAAGAAATAGGCCACGGTGCCGCTGGCCAGCGTGTTGCCGAGAGGATTCGCGTAGCCGGGGTTGTGGACGTAGGGAGTCGGATCGATGGACCCGACCGCTTCGTATCCCAGGCCCGAGTCGAAAGCCTCGAGAGCCGCGAGCGACAGAGTTCCTTTCCCCAACAGCGCCTGATACACAACCCACGCCCGCGCGCGGTGGCGCTCGTCCGCGGAGAACGGAGCGATTCCCAGCCCGGTGAGATCGCCGACCGGCGCGTTCCAGCTCGCCTGCTTGTACTCCGGGTACTCGTCGATGAGTCCCCAGGCGGCTGCGCAGCAGTTGTACTCGCCGACGAGATTCGCCGTCAGATGGGACCAGGTGTATGTCGCCGCCGCAGAAAGGCTGTTTCCGAAACGGTAATGCGCCTGGAACTGGACCGCCGTGTAAGACCGCTTGAGCTGATTGGAATTGCCTATCTCCTCGATGTCAGAGACGTTGCCAAAAGCATCGGGGGGCGTTTGCCCCGTCGTCAGGTCAATTCGCCCGTTGTATTGGTCCCGGTAGTCGCGATAGACGAAATCGGCCCGGATCGCCCCATTGGTCCGTAGGGCGAGCTCGGCGCCGGCTGAGATCTCGTTCGCGTACGGAGAGCGCAAGCCTCCGGGCGCGATACGCGTCGAGAATCCAGGTAAAGATCCCTGAGCTGGCGGACTCGCCGTGCCGCCGATCGATTCGAACCACTGGAATAGTTGCGCGAGGGCAGCGTCTGTCGAGAGAAGCGAGCTCGTCGGCGCGAACGGATTGCAGTTGATGCAAGGGCCACCGTAGATCCATTGATAGGCCGCCGCATTACCCGCCGGAGACGCCGCATTCGCGATTCTTTCGTGGATTTGCGAGACATACTTTGCGTAACCAACGTCGAACACCAGGCGGCCGTCTCCTCGTGGATCAAATCGGGCGCCAAGGCGTGGGCTCAAGGAACCCTCGCTTGAAACCAGCTCACCGCTGCTGTTGACGTCATGATTCTTGTCCCAACGTAGCCCGAGATTGAGGCTCCAATGCCTCCCGAGGCTCACCCGATCGTTCAGATAGATCGAATGAGTGACCAAATCCGCCGGCGCGGCCGGCGCGGTGATCGGATACCAATCGATCGACGTCGTCGGGTCGAAGACCGGGAAGACTTCAGTCCCTCGCACGATCGAACCGGCCCCGATAACGTAGCCGCTGCTGCTGAAATTGTTCTGCTCCTGAGTAGACTCCTGGAAGCGTTCGTATCCGACACGCAGGTCGTGCTCGCCCCAGGACCCGGTCGACAACAAGCGAGAAGCCCTCACGGAGAAGCTGTCATTGTTGTAGATGTTGGGCGGCTCGCCGGAGAACTGCGGCGCGCCGAATCGATTCACGTCCCCATCGAGGATGGTTGTTCCATGAATCACATCGGTCGGTTGCGGCCCGGTCTGTTCGATCTCGAAATTGCGGCGAGAGTATTGGCCTTCGAGGAAGAGCGAGGCGGAGGCCACGCCGCTCGCGTTCACGGCAAACAAGGAATAGGGCAGCGACCTCGGCATCAGCGTCTCCGTCGAGAGGATGTTCCGGTTGAACGCATAGTTCGTCTCGTCGAGATGGGTGTTGATGTAGGACGCGACGAGACCGACGCTCGGCAGGGGCGCTGCTGTCACCTTGCCTTCGATCCGTTCCTCGTCGCGGCCGTAAGAATACGGAACAGGCGTCGGGTCGATGTTGCCCGGCCCGGGCGGGGGGCGGGTCGCAAACGATTGATCGATGTTCGCGAGTCGGCCTGCGCCAAAGGCCCAGAGGTGATCCTTGAGAATGGGAAGCCCGAGAGTCGCCTCGTAGATCTCGTTCAGGTCGTGGGCGCGTGTATCGTTTTCGCGGGCCGCGTCGTAGGCGTTGTTTGCCGTCCATTGGTCGCTCGAGAAGGTCGTTCGAAACGAGCCCGACCAGTTGTTCCCCCCGGAACGGGTGACGAGATTCACCACACCGCCCGTGAACCGCCCGTACTCGGCGGAAATGCGCCCCGTCTGGACCGTGGTCTCTTGAATCGCATCCTCGATGAACAGGTCCTGCGGCTGTTCCCTCAGGTTCTCGTTGACCACGACGCCGTCGACTAGGTAGAGGCTCCCGTAAGAAACGGCTCCGGAGATCATGAGCGCCTGGCGCGGGCTGGCGCTGCCGAGACTGGAGGCCGGACCGTTCTCGTTGACGCCGGGGGCCAGAAGCGCGGCGTCACGAAGCGTGCGCCCGGACGGGAGCTGGTTCATGAGCTTCTGCGGAAAGTTGGCCCCGATTTCCGGACCCGTGGCTGACGTAGTTTCACCCGTGACGTGGATCGATTCCGCCGCGGCGGGCCGGACGATTTGGTCCAGCCGCACGGTTCCCGCGGCGGGCAGGGTGACGCTTCTGGAAACCTCCTGTGTGTTCGGTGAGGCGAATCGAACCGAATAGTCGCCTGGAGGAAGGAGCGCGAGAAAGTACTCGCCGGTTCGTGAGGTCGTGGCCTCTCTTGTGCCTTGCAGCGCCGGCGAGACGAGCCGGACGGTCACTCCGGCAAGCGGCGTTCCGTCCTCAGCTGAGACCACGCCCATCAGAGTCGACAGAGGAATCTGCTGACCCAACGATCGCGAGGCGACGAGAAATAGGACGATCCCGCGGAGAAGCCGGCTCACTTGAGTCCGGTGACGAGATACAAATCGGAGGGAGCGCTCAGGTAGGAATACGCGTACGACTTGCCGTCTGGCGTCATCGAAAAATAGTAGCCAGCGCCGATGACGCCAGCCCGGTCCGCTGGCTTGAACTCGTGCCAGATCTCTCTCCTGCCGGTCCTTATGTCGAGTCGAGAGACCGTGAAGGGAGCGGTTCCCTGAGAGGTCGCGAGTCCCGAAGAGCCGACGAAGAGGGACTGGCCATCCGAGGCCCACATCACGGGATCTTCCTGCCCGGCTTTGAAGCCGGGGATCGAACGCGCCGCGCCGCCTTCGATTGAATAAATGAGACCCTCGCCTCGCGGTCCTGTGCACGCCGCCGACTCGCCGTCGGGCGATACGACCAGGCAGGAAACTCCCTCGGGCGCGACCGGGCGCAGCGCTCCAGCCGGAAGATCCTTCAAGAACGTTCGAGCGCCCTGCCCGGGATCCCTTGCGAGAAGGAGGAGCCGCTTTCCGTCCGGAAAGAACACAGCCTCCTCGAACTTGTGACCTTCCACGCCGACAGACATCGGGTCCCCGGGTCCGGTCGGAAGGATCCACACCGGTGATCCTCTACCCGCGGAGTTGGCAGCGACCCATCGTCCATCGGGAGAGATCGCCAGCGACCGTCCCTCGCCGATGCGCTTGGCCGGCGAACCATCCATCGGCCGGACATAAAACGTATGGAAGTAACCTTCGCTCCCCTCGTCGAAGAGAATTGTTTTGCCGTCGGGGGTCATGCCCTTGACCATGGACACTTCGTGCCAGGAGAGATCCCGCTCGCGAGTCTCGCCAGGCCTGAGCGTCTGGATCTTCGAGCGCAACGCCGCGAGCGACACCAAAGTGCGTCCGTCGCGTGAGACGTCCTGAAGCTTGATGTAGGCGGGTAGCCTCATCACGATGCGCTGCTTGCCCGTCAGAGTGACGGCGTAAAGTGGAGCTCGCAAGCCGCTCTCGTTGACGCTGAACCAGACTTCCCGGCCGTCCGCCGACCAGGCGAGACCGTTACCCCGCTTCCATCCTTTCGAAAGGACCCGGTGATTGCCCGCGAGATCCACCACCTCGATCGACACGCCACCGCCCTCGTCCGAGCTTCGAACCAGGAAAGCAATTCGATCCCCATTCGGAGAGAATCGCAGAGGATCGATCCGGCCGGTTGTCTCGTAGAGGACCTTGCCGATCGGAAATTCGAGTCGATGGCTCTTGCCGACCTTCCTGGAGATGACGAGGCCCCGGCCATCCGGAGACCAGTCGGCGCCGGTGATCCCTTCCGTCATCTCCCGAGGCGCCCCTCCGGTCAACGGGACACGAGCGAGCGTGCCGGCAAATCCGGTCTGTGGCTCGAACGGAAACCCAAGCACCATCGCGATCTCTCCCGCGGACGAGACCGAGACGACGTCGGCGTCGGGAAGCTCGAGACGAGTCGAATCGCGGCCGTCCGTCCGAGTCGAAAAGAGATGGACAGGAGCGCCGTCGTTCGTGGCGCCATAAACGATCGTACGGCCGTCGGGAGCGAATCGAGCGGAAGAGATTGCTCCCTGGCCAAACGTGAGGCGCTGGAAGTCGGGAGAGGGCCGCTGGCTGAGGTTTCTTCCGGCCAGGAACATCCCAGCCAGCGCGGCCACGATCGCCGCCGCGATCAATCCGGCGATCACCGCAGGCCGGCTGTGGGTCGCCGTGGCCGCGGGCTCGCCGGTGACTTCGGACAGATGGTCTCGAAGGACTTTGAGCTCCTGCACGAGGTCTTGCGTCGATGCGTACCGATCCGGCGGATCCTTGGCGAGGCAGCGGCCGACGATCCAGCGCAAAGGAGCCGGAACCTTGGGATTTGTTTTCTCGATCGGCTCGGGCTCCTCGTTGACGATCGCTGCCAGCGTTCTCACAGCGCTCTTTCCATAAAAGGATCGTTTGCCCGTGGCCATTTCGTAGAGGATCGAGCCGAAAGAGAATTGATCCGAACGAAAATCCACCGGCTGGCCTTCCGCCTGCTCCGGCGACATGTAGCCGACCGTCCCCACGACTGTCCCTTCCTGCGTCAGCGTCGGACGATCGGGGCCCGCCTCTCCTTCGAAGGGCATCCGCTTGGCGAGACCGAAGTCGAGGATCTTGACGAGGCCGTCTTTGGAGATCATCACGTTCTCGGGTTTCAGGTCCCGATGCACGATGCCCGCGCCGTGAGCCCGCGCGAGTCCGCTCGCGATCTGAACGGCGACATCGAGGATCTTCTTGAGCGGCAACGCTCCCGAAGCCAGGATCTCGCGCAACGTCTTGCCTTCGACGAGCTCCATCGCGATGTAGGAGACGGACTCCGAGGAGCCCACGTCGTAGACGGTGACGATGTTGGGGTCGCTGAGAGCGGAGGCCGCCCGAGCCTCCGCCTCGAACCTCCGAACGCGCCCCACGTCCTTCGCAAACTCTTCCGGAAGGAACTTCAGAGCGACGTCTCTGCCGAGACGCGTGTCCCGAGCTCGGTACACCTCACCCATTCCGCCGGCGCCGAGTCTCGATCGAATCTCGTATCCACCCACGAACGAGCCGGCGCGGCGGACACCTTGGGCCACTGCGGCGGGATCGCTCATCGGCTCCGTACCGATTCGGTGGAGATCCCTCCGACATAACGCCGGAAGATCATCTCGACCGTCCCGATCCGGATCCGGTCACCATCGCGCAGCGCCCTTGGTCGGACGACCGACTCCCCGGCCAGAAACGTTCCGTTCTTGCTGCCCAGATCTTCGATCGTCGCGGTATCCCCTGAGACCACGATGCGCGCGTGATGGCGAGACACGCTGTGGACGTCGATCCAGGCGGCCGCTTCGCGCTCGCGACCCAGGATATTCTCGCCCTCCGCAAGCGCGATTTCACGGTCCTTCCAGATGAGCTTGTAAACAAGCTCCGACGGGAGCAGCCTTGGTGAGCCTTCCGGCACGACCTCGCCCGCGAACGCATAGCCGAACTTGGGAACCGTGCGAATAAGACGCGGCTCCTTCGCGTCATCTCTCAGGGCGGCGCGCAGCTCCCGCACCAGGTTGGGGAGATTGGCGTCCGAGACGAACGTGTCCGGCCACAGAAGGCCATGCAGATCTTGCTTGGAAACCGCATTGGGATGCCGGTCGATCAGCACCTCGAGAAGCTGAAACGCCTTGGGCGAAATGGTTGCCGGTGACCCGCTTCGAAAGACTTCGCGAGTCCCCAGATCCATTACACATTCGCCGAAGCTGAGCCTCATCGAGGGGCCCTTATCCGGAAGTCATCGGAAGCCTATCGCTCTCTTAGGACTTCCTCGTCGGTTGGCGATCTGATCTTAGCAGGCGCTTTACACGACGGAGGTCGTCCATGCGAAACAGAGCGGGCTGGATGAAGGTTTTCGGATTTGTCGTTCTTATCGGGGTGCTCTACGCCCCTTCGGGTTCTGCCGGTGTCAACACCTGGTCGACCGGAGGACCCAACGTCCTTTCCGCCTGGGGCGGATCGCTGGCGATCGTTCGTTCGGATCCGAGCGTTTTGTATCTTGCGGCCGCGAGCTCCGGGTTTTTCAAGAGCACCGACGAAGGCGCCACCTGGACGTCGCTGCCGAGTCCCGCTCCGTCAGTCTTTGCGGCCTCGATCGTCCCCTCTCCAAGCAGCGCCACCACCGCGTATGCCCTCGTCGACGGGCAGATCTATCGCACGGGAGATGGTGGAGGGAGCTGGTCCGCGAAGCGAATTCCGATCGACAGCACATCCGTTGCATCTGTTGACAGCCTGTCGATCGATCCATCAGCTCCCTCGATTCTCTTTGCTGGAGCTGGAGATGGCGTTTACAAATCGACCGATGAAGGACTGACTTGGACCAGGGGTTCTGGGATCAATGGCGATGTGGAGGTGATCCTTTCTCATCCGGCCAGACCCTCGACGCTCTTCGCCGTCCTGCGCAGCACCGTGCTGTCCAAGAGCGAAGACGGCGGCGTAACCTGGAAGCTCACGCCTGGCATCGTCGCGGCGGGCCACTTTGGTCCGATTATCAGCTCAATCATCGGCGACCCGAATGACGCAGACATCGTCTACGTGACGACGGATCAGGGCCTCTTTCGAACGCTCGACGGAGGGGCCACATGGACTCTTCTCAGTCAAAACCTCGACGTGAGCGGATCTTCGGTCCTGGCGATCGACCCGTCACGCTCGGCCAGCTTGTACTTTTCCAGGTCAGGCTCCGGCCTCTACCGAAGTACGGACGCAGGCGCGTCCTGGACACTCTCTCGTTCCGGGCTCCCGCAATCGAGCATCAGCTCGCTCGCGGTCGACCCGCAGCATCCTGCGACGGTCTTCGCAAGCACTCCGGACGGCGTCTTTGCGAGCGCGGACAGCGCCTTGACCTGGACCCGCTCGAGCGCGGGAATCCGCGGCGCCTTGATCCAGACAGTAGCCATCGACCCAACTCAGTCCTCCGTCGCCTTCGCGGGCACGGACCACGGTCTCTTTCGGACTCGCAACGGCGGAAGAAGCTGGGACGTAAGCGGCCTGACGGGCCACTCCGTGTATGGCATCGCGATGAGCGCATCCGAGCCGTCCACCCTTTTTGCCTCGACGGACTCCTTCGTGTTCAAGAGCGTGGACGCCGGAGAAACCTGGCTCGCGGCAAACGCGGGGTTCGCCTCGTCTCTCTTCTTCGGGGGCGACTCCGTTGTTTCCCTCGCCATGGATCCGAATACTCCGACGACCCTCTACGCATCGACGCCGGACGGTCTATACAAAAGCACCGACAACGGGGGGAGTTGGCTCAAGACCAAGCTCCGGGACGAGATTTTCGCGCTGACGATCGACCCTTCCAGTCCGTCCGTCATTTATGCCGGGACCGAAGCGGACTACTCGTACGGCGGAATATTCGGGACGTTCGACCTCCTGATGAAGAGCACGGACGGGGGCGTGTCGTGGAACAAGAGTCAGAAAGGTCTCCCCGAGGGCAGCGCGACTATCACAGCGATCGCCATCGATCCCTCGAACGCTTCCGTTCTCTACGCAGGAACAGATGCCGGTCTCTACAAGAGCCTTGACGCGGGAACCAACTGGGTCTTGATCGCACCCGAGCTTGCGCAGCCTGTCTCGTCGCTCGTGATCGATCCCGTCAAGACCTCCACTCTGTACGCGGGCACCAGTCAGGGGGTCTTCCGATCCAAAGACGGCGGCGCAACATGGCAGCCTTTCAGCCAGGGTCTCTCTTCAAACTCTGTCAGAACGCTCGCAATCGATTCTGCGGGACGCCACTTTTACGCGGGAACCGGGAACGGCGGAGTTTTTGCCTTCGAGTTCCCGTCCGGCCCCGTGGATCTCACGGTGGCGAACAACGGCTTGGCTCGCCTGTTGTCGATCGACGCCAACGACGAACGCCTCACTCTCGACAATGTCGACTCAGCCGGCACCGTTTCGCGAGAAGGCCCTTACGGACCGTACGACGGCTGGACGGCGAGCCGTCTCGCGGCGGGCTCAGATGGTCTGACGCGCATTCTCTGGAACAACGAGGATGGATCCGCGGCCCTCTGGCTCTACGGCCCGAAAGGGAATCAAGCCTCCTACCACCTCGAGCCCCTAGCGGGCCAACGCGCGCTCGATGTGACTTCGCTGAGCGCCGCGGGATCGCGCATTCTATGGTCTGGCGACGGTGGCCGCGTCACGTTCACGACCATCGATAAGACCGGAAACGTCTACACCACTCCGCCGTTTGGTCCTTACCGAGATTGGCAAGCAGTCGCGGCGGCAGACGGCGCGGACGGCTTCACGCGTGTGCTCTGGAACAAAGTGGACGGATCAACGGCTCTGTCCTTTTTCGGGGCCGAGGGCCTGGTCATCTCTTACCGCTTCGCGCCCGCATCTGGCTGGATGGCGGTCGATCTGACCGTGGGAGCGGACGGCCAAGTCCGCATTCTCTGGACTCACGACGACGGCAGGTTGGCACTCTGGCGTGTCGACAACTCCGGAAATCCGACAGCGGGTCCTGTCTACGCACCGCCGGATGGACTTACGGCCACTCACCTTGCCGCGGGAGTCGACGGATCGATCCGGGTTCTGTTGACCGACCCGAACGGCGCCACCCAGATCTGGCTAATGTCGGCAGATAATGTCTTCCAAAGATCATTCGTCTTCGGTCCGCAGTAACGAAGCAATCCGAGAACGCCGCTTGGCAAACGAACGAGCGTGAGCTCAAGGAAGGACGCCATGAATGAACCGAAGAGGGACCTCACCTCATTTCTCGTTGGAGCCCTTTTGACGCTCGCGAGCCTTTCAAGCCCTGCCGCCGCGCAGACCGCGACCGATTCCACGACCTGCGATGCCTGCATCGATATCGCGATCGGGAACGACGGCAACGCTCGGTTGCTGCAATGGGACGCGGTGACTCAGAGAGTTTCGTTCGAAACCGTCGACGGATCGGGCGTCGTCACGCGAATTGGACCCTTCGGGCCGTTTTCCGGTTGGACCCCGCGCGCGATTGCGTCAGGAGCTGACTCACTGACTCGAGTGCTCTGGGCTCACGAGGACGGCTCCTCGGCTCTCTGGCTCGTCGCGCCGCTAGGCGTGGCCTCGGCGTTTCGGTTCCCGAGTACGCCCGGGCTCGCCGCCGTCGACGTTGCGGCCGCCGCGAACTCCGAGACTCACATTCTTTCAGTTCGCGCGGACGGAGCGGCCGTCGTTCAGGCGGTCGACGCTTCCGGAGCCGTCGCCCGAACGCTACCCTTCGGTCCCTACCCTGGCTGGCTCGCAACCGCGATCTCGGACGGGCCGGACGGGTTGACGCGCATCCTGTGGAACAACGCCGACGGCCGCGTCGGCCTTTCGAAGCTGTCCACAGACGGCAGCCTCGCCACCACGCGTTACGCTGCAGAGGAGGGTTGGACGGCGCTCGACGTCGCTGTCGGCGGCGATGGGCTGACCCGAATTTTGCGAGCGAAAGGCGATGGAAGCGTTAATCTGTGGATCGTCGGCGCGGCGGACGAGCTCGTGACCAGCGCGAATTTCACAACGCCCGGGGGAATGGCTCCCCGCCGCCTCGCTGCGGGCGCGAATGGATCGAGCCAGATTCTCTTCACTGGCGGCGGCGGACAGGCCGCTCTCTGGGCCATGACGCCGGAAGGCGCCTATCAGCAATCTTCCAACTTCAAGGCGACGCCACCTTCGGAAGGAACGAGTTCCTGGGATGTCGTCCTCGAGGTCACGGCCAACAGCGGATCCGGGTTTTGCATTAACACGCCGGGGGTTGGAATGACCTTTGAGACGACATATCAGATCCAGCGTAACGGCGATTCGGTCTTTTTCCTTCACCCGGATGACCCGATCGATTGGTCGACGTACACTGCGACGCTCAGCGGCGGCAACTTCGCCGC
>DATDNV010000169.1:0-5140 GCA_036518075.1 Thermoanaerobaculia bacterium | reverse complement strand
TTCCTCGCCCGAGGCGGCTTCTCCCACTACTTCGAATCCGGGTTCCGCGCTCAATAGAGTTCGCAGCCCCGCGCGAAGAACTCCATGGTCGTCGGCGATCACGATACTAACGGCCATCCGGGGCCTCCACGACGACCATGGTTCCCGAGCTCGCGCTGCTCTCAACGAGAAGCGTTCCGCCCAGAGTCTCAGCGCGCTCGCGGATACCGACTAGGCCGAGCCTCTCGCCTTGCCCGGCGCTGGCAGTATCGAAGCCGCAGCCGTCATCCTCGACGACCAGCTTTACCCGCCCGTCAAGCCGCTGGAGCACGACTCCGATCTCCTTCGCCCGGGCATGTCGCACGGCGTTGGTGACTGCCTCCTGGGCAATTCGGTAGAGGTCGGTTTCCACACTCTCCGGCAAACGGTCGTTCAAGCCGATGGTCTCGAGCTCGACTTTGGCGCCGCTCGACTTGGAGAAATTATCGACGAGCTGGCTGAGAGCCGGGACGAGGCCGAGGTGGTCGAGGCTGGCAGGACGAAGGTTCGCCGCCAGCCGATGGAGGCTCTCCTGCACCCCGTCCACTGTGCGCAGCAAGTGCGCCGCGCGCGAAACGACGGCGGTATTCTTCGTGGTCCGCTCGAGCAGCCGTAAGCCGATCTTGAGCGATGTCAGAGCCTGTCCCGCCTCGTCGTGAAGCTCGCGAGCAACGGAACGCCGCTCGTTTTCCTGCAAATCGACGAGCTTGCGCGAGAGCGTCTTCAAGCTCTCCCGGCCGGCGCGCAGCTCCTCGAAGAGGATCGCATTCTGGATCGCCACCGAGGCCGGCGCCGACAAGGCCTCGGCCAGCCGCAGCTGTTCTTCGCGGAAGAAGCCAGACTCCGACTTGGAGAGCGAGTAGAGGCCGATCGACTTGCCTCCGGCGACCAAGGGGATTCCCATCCAGCTGTGCTCGAAGCCGGGACGCATGCGCGCGCCCCATTCGGCGTGAGTGTGGGTATCGGGAATGATCACGCCTCGAGCGGTCGCGAGCAGCTCTTGGAGGACCGAGTTCCCCCCAGGTTCGAACGTGATGTTGCGCGAGCGCAGAGTCTCCGCTTCGTGCCGCTCCCGGACGACACGCACGCGAAGCAGCGATTCGCCTTCCCGCAGCATCACCCGCGCGCGGTCGAAGGGAACCAGCCCTTCGAGACGCTCGAGCAACGCGACCAGCACCGTGTCGAGATCGAGAGTTTGAGTCAAGGCGATGGCCGCCGAACGGATCGCTTCCGCCGCAGCGCGTGCCTCGCGCTCCGCCTGGTTCGCCGCCTCCAGCTCTCGGTTTCCGGCTTCGAACTGCTTCTGGACGCGCGCTCGCGAGTCGGCCAAGCGCACCAGAGGTCTGAAGCTAAGAAAGTAGAGAACGGGAAATCCAAGGACAATCATCACGAAGGCATCGATGAGAGTGGTAGTCAAGAACGAGGGCAAAGGCAGTCTCTCGACGACCGCCATCGCGACGATCTCCGCGAGAACGATCGACATCGTCACGATCCCCAGGGCCCGGAGAGAAGAGACTTCGGCGCGCCCCTCGGGGATCGCCACGGCTGTATTCCGATCCGGGCTGTCGCTTGGACGCGACGCTGGACGACGCACCAGCATCGAGAGAACGGGCAGTGTCAGTACCAGCATCATGATGGCTTCGAGAAGCGCTATGGAGAGAAATGCGCGCGGGCGGACGAGATCGCCGACGCTCACGACCACGACTTCCGCCAGAACTATCCAGAGAGCCGCGAGCGCGAGGACCGGCAGCGAGGGAATCCCCAAGCGCGAATTCCGCCGTTGCAGGGGGGAGCCCCGCCCGCACTCGTGCTGCGGAACCTCGGGCATTTCCGCCGCATGTTGCGTTGACCACTTCACGTGTCGACCCACCCGCGCCGCGGACTCTCTTCTTACGTCAGTTCGCGCCGCGCGTAGGTGAAATGCCCTTCGTTCCAGGCGCACGCTACCAGCGCCCCGGATTGGGAGGACTGATTCAAGTACATCAGTTTGGAGCCACCGGCCAAGGCTCTGAATCCCAGGGAGGGGTAGAAATAAGGGAGCCGTCGGCCCGTATCTGGGGCTACCCGAGGCGGGGATGAATTCGCCGCCCGCTTCTCGGGCTCTCTCTACGCGAGCGAGCCGGCCCGCGCGTCGGAAGGTTTCATCGCGAGCTCGTGCGGGAACTGCCGGATCTCCTTCGCGAGCCGGTCGAGCTGCTTGCAGGTGTCGCGCATGTACTCGTAGAGATGCTTGTGCATCAGGGCGAGCGTCACGGCTTCGCGGAACGCGCGGGGGCGTCGGAGCGCGGTTTCGATCATCAACGAGAGGGTGAGCCATGCCCGCTTCGGCGATGCGCGCAAGATGCAGGTCCATAGCACATTGGCCAGGATCTTCAGATCCCCTCCGCCCGCCATGAGTCTCGTGCGCAGCTTGGTTCCCTTCGAGAGGATCAGCTGCATCACGCGCTGGCGGTAATTTCGATAGCTGTAGAGGCGCTCGAGAAGCTTCTTGTAGCCCTCGTAGAGCTCGAGGCGCGACATCCCTTCCGGAATGATGTTGGTGAACACGAACTGATCGCCGACCGACTCGGCGATCAGACGGCCGGCATCTTTCAGGCGCTGATAGAGCGGCGTCTTCGGAACGGCGTTCAACATTCCGGTCATCGACACGGGAATGCGGGCATCCTGGATGAACCGAAACTGTTCCTCGAAGATCGACGGATCGTCGTTGTCGAAGCCGACGATCATTCCCGCCATGACTTCGATCCCGGCCCGCTGAATACGATGGACGGAGTCGAGGATGTTCTCTCGCAGGTTCTGCGTCTTGTGCGTCTCCTGGAGGCTCGCGGCCCGGGGCGACTCGATGCCGATGAAGATCGTCGAGAAATTCGCCTGGGCCATGAGCTTCAGCAGCTCGTCGTCCTGCGCGATATTGAGGGTGACCTCGGTCATGAACTCGATCGGGTAGTCGTTCGCCTCCTGCCAGCTTGCCAGAGCGTGCAGGAGCTCCTTGGCCTCCCTCTTGTTGCCGATGAAGTTATCGTCGACGACGAAGATGTTCGGGATTCCGAGACGATGAATCTCGTGGACCTCCGCCATGACCTGGGCGACCGTCTTCGTGCGAGGCTTGCGGCCGTACATGACGATGATGTCGCAGAACTCGCAGTTGAACGGGCACCCGCGCGCGAACTGGATCGTCATCGTGCGGTATTGATCGATCTTGAGAAGGTCAAAGCGCGGCAGCGGAGAGTCGTGCATGCTCGGCTTCTCGTGCTGGTTGTATTCGCTCTTCCAGGCTCCCGACTCGTAGTCCTTCAGGAACTGCGGCCAGGTGTACTCCGCCTCGTCGACGAAGAGGACGTCGACCTTGTCTCGCAGCTGCTCCGGGCAAAGGGAGGCGAAGGGGCCGCCCGCGACAACGAACTTTCCGCGCCGGCGGAACTCGGCGGCGATCTCGAAGATGCGCTTGGTGTGGACGACGTATCCGGTCAGACCGACGATGTCAGCGTCCGTGTCGAAGTCGATCGGCTCCACGTTTTCGTCGCAGAGGACGAGCTCATGTTCGCGCGGCGTGATCCCGGCCACCGTCGGCAGCGAGAGATTCGGAAAGACGCATTTCTTTCGGAGGCTGGGCAGGATTCGATCGAAGGTCCAGAAGGACTCCGGATTCTTTGGCGCGACGAGATAGATCTTCATCTGGCGACGTTCCTCGATGCCCGTGCGGGGGCGAAAGTGCTGAGCCTAGGATCGTTCCGCGTGCAAAACAATACGCTTTAGACCCTCAGATCTCAACTAAGCGGGACGAACCCCATATCTGCCCCGTTTCGGGACTCTCCGGCGACGGACTCAAAGACCGCCGACCGCTGCTTTCTTCGAGGTCCCCACCCGGTCAACTTCCGAAAAACGTTGCGGCAAAGAGCGCCGTCGCTGCGGTTCCCAGAACCAGAGAACCAACCCAGACGGCGCGGTTTCGAGTCAGCGCCGCCACGGCTCCCAGGGCAATGGAGACCTGAAAGAGAGCGACGGAATTCGCGTATCCGTGGTGATGATGGAAGAGATGGTCCGCCTCGTCGGACTTTTTGTCCCGTTCTTTTTCGAGCTCCGTGGCTTTCTTCTGAATCTCCGCCTGTTGCTCGGTGTATCGCTTCTCTTTCTCGGCATATTCGGCGGGAGGCTCTTTCGCGATCGCGAGCCAGGAGGTCCGCGCCGCTTCCGCCGCCGCCGCCTTGATCCCTTTGGCCTGGTAGTAGGACCACTGGTCCGATGCCTCGGCCTGAAGGCGCGTCGCCTCCGTCTTCAGAATCAGGGCCTCGTTCGCAGTGGCTCCGGCGCGGAGTGCGGCGATGGCGGCGAGCGCGGCGAGCAGGGCCGTCGTGAGCGCGATGCGCTTGAGAAACGAGCCGCCCTCGTGCTCGACCTCTTCGTGGATCTTCTCGCGCAGGCTCTCGGTTTCGACCTCAGGGCCTTCCGGCATGCGACCTCCCCGTCCCGATTCTCGGGAATCCTCTCATGGGCACGGAAATCGGAACCTTCGTCCGCGCCCGTCGTAACTTTGAGTCGTGAGGAAACTTGCGCGGGAAGCTCTCTCGTCGCTGGGGCTCCTGCTCTTCGCCGTTACGGCGCGAGGCCAGACTCCGGCGCCCGCCGTGCCTCCGCCCCTTGCGGTCACTCGAGCGAGGGGCCCGATCACCGTCGACGGCGATCTGTCCGATCCCGGCTGGGAGGGGGCTGCGGTCATCGACGCGTTCTGGGAAACGTCGCCGGGAGACAACACGCCCCCGAAAGTGCGGACTATCGCTTACCTCACCTATGACAACCGAGCTTTCTACATCGGCGTGCGGTGCGACGATCCGCGCCCCGACCGGATCCGGGCTCCCTACGCGGACCGCGACCAGGTGATCGGCACCGATGACAACATCGCAGTGTTTCTCGACACGCGAAACGACCGCCGTGCGGCGATGGAGTTCCGAGTCAATCCGCGGGGCATTCAGGGCGACGCGACCTGGACCGAGGCGCTTCAGGGCAACGCGAATCAAGAGGACTTCTCTCCCGACTTCTTCTACGACACCGCCGCCAAAATCACGAAGGAGGGGTGGACGGCAGAGATCGCGATTCCGCTGGCGACGCTTCGTTACACGAAGGC
>DATDNV010000168.1:0-2272 GCA_036518075.1 Thermoanaerobaculia bacterium | reverse complement strand
TTCCAGAACGGCCCGTGCGGCATCTTCTGGCGGTGCGCGTCTCCCATCGTCTCGGCGAGCGCGCCGCAGGAGCAGACCCATCCGCAGTAGACGCCTTTCCCGAACCGCCAGATCAGCAGCGGGATGATGACGAAGGTCTGAAGGAACGCGATCGCGAGCCACCACCACATCGGCTGCGATGAGAAGACGTTCCAGACGAACAGCGGCCAGGCGAGGATGAACCCGAATGCCCGCCAGTATTCGCGGCCGTGGCCGTAGTTGGCGACAGGGAAGAGGTGATCCGCGAAGGTCTTGCCGAATCCGCCGTCGAAGAGGCCGTTGTGCCCGAGTAGCGGCAGCACGAGGTAGGGCAGGAGAAAAAGCGGGATCCATTGCACGGCGGTCAGAGTGATCGTCTGCGCCGTGACGTAGGGAGTCCTGCGGCGGCGGATGCGCCGGATTCCGAAGGCGAGGACGCAGAGGCAGTAAGCGAGCGAGTAGTAGAAGCCGGGGTCCTTGAGCGAGATGGCGAGCGTCCCGAGGAAAGTCCTCGGATCGGCCGCCGAGGAGGCGACCGAGCCGCCCGCTCTCTGGAACCAGCCGGTCGTGTTGTAGGGGAAGAGCTCCCGCTTCTGGAAGTACTGATTGATCGCCCCGCTCGCCTTCCAGTTGTAGAGAAAGATGCAGAACAGGAAAAAGGCGACGAAGCTCGCGTAGGTCGCGGCCGTCCACTCGCCGCGAATGGGAATGCCGGAACGCCGAAAGAAATCGAGAGGCGCCTCCCGGCCGAGCATCGTGAAGACGACGTCGTTGGAGACCGTGGTCTCCTTGCCGGCGTCGTCCTTGACGACGACGTGTTTGGGCTGGACGCGGACGACCTGCGTGCCGAGTGCGAGACGCACCGATCCCGGCGCATGCGGCTTTTCGCCGGAGACCACCATGAAAGTTCCCGTGGCGGCGGTCACGCGCTCGGAGGAAGGCTCCTCGATATCGACCGGCTTGCCCGGGTTTTTCTCGAGCTCTTTCAGCTTCTCGACGTTCTCCGGCTTGGGCCGCGCGAACTCCTTCTTGCGGTAGGAAAGCGTGACGTGGGCTCCGGCGTTCCCGAGAGCGATGGCGGTCTCCAGAGCCGAGTCGCCGCCTCCCACGACCATCGCGTGGCGGCCGACGAACTCTTTGGGGTCGTAGAGCCGGTTAAAGACCTTGTCGAGGTCCTCGCCCGGGACTCCGAGGCGGCGATGGTTGCCGCTGCGTCCGATCGCGACGATGACCCGGCGGGCTTTCGTGACTGTCTTCTTGTCGCCGTGATGAAGCAGCAGAACGCCGCCCTTGCGCTCGATCCGCTCGATGCGGGCGAGCGTCGGCTCGATGCCCGCCTTCTTGCGATAAGACTCGAGAGTCTCGAGCAACTCCTCCTTGGGGTGGACCTCCGACTTGAATTGCAGGTCGCCTGCGGGCGTCATGCCGGTCGGATAGGTGTAGATCGGTTTTCCCTTGGGGAAGTTCGCGACGGTCGAGAAGAGCTCGGTCGCCTCGAAGATTCGAAAGGAGAGACCGACTTTCTTCGCCTCCATGGCCGCCGCGACGCCCGAGACACCGGCGCCGATGATCGCGACGTCCACGACGTCCGGTTCGCCGCCTCGGCCTGCGGCGAAATCGGGCTCCATCAGGATTCTCATGACGGCTCGGGCGCCCGTGTCGGAGGAAAACTTGAGAAGTGGAATTCCAGTCAGGTCTCCGACTACGCGCACGCCCGGAACGGCCGTCGTTCCGTCCTCGCGGACGTCCGGCAGCTTCTCCACCGTGCCCGCCGGCCACATCGCGTGGAGCCAATGCGTGTATCGGGCAATGAGGTTGGACATGGACGCAGAGCTTCTCGAGATCCTTACGGCACGGAATCGACGGGTGGATTCTATCTGCGAGGCCAGAAGAGTGCGAAGTGCGAGGTTCTAAGTTCTAAGTTGGAAGTCACCTGTGTCATTCCGAGGAGCCCCTCCGCACCTATGTCATTCCGAGGAGCGTAGCGACGAGGAATCTGACTAGTTCTTTCCCCGCCTGGAGGCTCTATAGGGGCAGGCTCCGCGACGAGGTGACGTCTACACCGGCCCGCTGCGCGGGCGAATTAACTTTTCTACCGGAAGCCCGAGAGGCATTCGGACCCGCTCTGGTCTAGAAAATTTCTGGCCGCTCGAAGTGATGAGAGCAGATCCCTCGCTTCGCTCGGGATGACAAGGAAGGGTGAGGGGCTCGGGATGACAAGGAAGGGTGAGGGGCTCGGGATGACAGAGTGACG
>DATDNV010000167.1:0-3185 GCA_036518075.1 Thermoanaerobaculia bacterium | reverse complement strand
GCTCGAAGGAGGAGTGCGGATCTTCGAGTATCAGGCCGCGATCCTGCATGCGAAGTCGCTCGTGGCCGACGACCGCGTGTGCGTCGTCGGATCGACGAACCTCGACTACCGTTCGTTCCATCTCAACGCGGAGTGCAACCTCGTGATCATCGACCCGAAGACTGCTGCCAGGCTCGGCGAGGCCTTCGAGGAAGACCTCTCCCGCTCCCGCGAGATCCGCATGGAGGAATGGCGGCGCCGAAGCCTGGGCCAAAAACTCCGAGACCAGGCAGCGCGCTGCCTGGCGCCGTTGCTCTAGGGGCTCTCGCGCCGCGTTCGGGAACGCGCCTTATATCAATTCTGGTATAAGCGGTTCTCGGGGGACCGCGCTAGGCTTCCGCGTCGGGAACCTGGTCGGGCCGAGCGAGTCTGAGGAGTCGCCAATCGTCGGGCGGGATGTCCTTCAGAACGCCGACAAACTCGTCGAGGAGCCTGCCGTCCCACCAGCCCTTGCGCACTTCTTCTTGCATGATCTCGAGCGCTTCTTCCCGTGTGAGCGCTTCGCGATACACACGTTTCGTGGTCAGCGCATCGAAAACGTCGGCGATGGTGGCAATCCGAGCCGTGATCGGAATGGACTCTCCGGCGAGACCGTCCGGATATCCCGATCCGTCCATGCGTTCGTGATGATGCTGCACGACCTCGAGTGCGGGGTTCAATGTCTTCATGTGCTGCAGGAGATCTCGCCCTTTCCCGGGATGCTTCTGGATTTCCGAGTACTCCTCCTTCGTCAGCTTTCCAGGCTTCAACAGGATCCGGTCCCTTATGGCGATCTTGCCGAAGTCATGGAAGAGCCCCCCCCTGCGAACGACCGCGAGAGGCGACGCCTCGAGGCCGACACGCTCGCCGAGCAATCCCGCGTACAGCGAGACCCGGGCGCTGTGGCCGAACGTATAGGGGTCGCGCGCGTCGATCGTCTGGGCCAGGGAGACGATGACGCGCTCGGCGTCCTCGAGCGCGTCCGTGGCGAACTTGAGCTCCAAGAGCGACCGCACTCGCGCGGCCAGCTCGACATGCGAGAACGGCTTCGCAATGAAATCGGTCGCGCCCGCCTCGATCGCTTTCACCTTCCGGGCCTGGGTCGCGGCGCCGGTGATCATGACGACCGGTACCAGGCGAAGGCGCGGATTCGCTCGGATCTCCTCCAGAAACTGCTGCCCGCTCTTTCCGGGCAGCTGCATGTCCAACAGGATGAGGTCGGGATTGCTCGACGCGAGCCGGATCGCCGCTTCTTCCGCGGACCCGACCTCATCCACGGAGTGCCCGGTGACGCGAAGAAGACGCGCGACCAGCCCGCGCACCGCCACGTCGTCGTCGACGACGAGCAGGCTTCCCCGGGGGGATCCGGGTGGGCGAAGAGGCTCGGCCCAGCCGCTCATTGAGATCTACGCTCTGGGCGCATCCAGAGTGTCCCGGACTCTTTTCGCGAGAGCCTCGGGAGTAAACGGTTTCTGGATCAGAGGGGCGTCGAGCGGACGCTGCCCTGCCCCGCTGAAGTTGCGGTCCGTGTAGCCGGACATGTACAGGATGCGCGTTTCGGGACGCATTTGCACCACCCGAGCCGCCAGATCCGGGCCGCTCAAATTGGGCATGACGACATCGGTCAAGAGGAGATGAACCGGACCCCGGGTCTGAGCGAGCTTCGAGAGCGCCTTCTCGCCGTTCTCGAAGTCCTGCACGACATATCCGTTCGCCAGCAAAATTCCTCGAGCCAGGTTGCGCACGCTGTCCTCGTCTTCGACGACGAAGACCGTCTCGCCGCCCATCTTCTCCGACATCGCCGGCCTCGCGGAGACGGGATGGGGGACCTCCGGGGCCGATTCGGTGGGAGGAAAATGAATTCGAAACGTGGCTCCTTTGCCGGGCTCGCTGTCGACCCAGATGTAGCCGCCGCTTTGCTTGACGATCCCGTAAACCATCGACAGCCCGAGGCCCGTGCCCTTGCCTCTCTCCTTGGTCGTGAAGAACGGCTCGAAGATGTGGGCGCGGGTTTCTTTGTCCATTCCCACGCCGGTGTCGCTGACCCCGAGCATCACGTAACGGCCGGGCACGAGCGGCACGTGAGTGCGTGCGTAGGCCTCGTCGATGACGACGTTGCGGGCTTCGATGGTCAACCGCCCGCCTCGAGGCATCGCGTCGCGCGCGTTGACGGCGAGGTTTAAGAGCACCTGCTCCAGTTGCCCCGGATCAGCGCGCACGGGGGCGAGGCCCGTCTCGCTCGAGGTAGCGAGCTCGATGTCCTCGCCGATCACCCGACGCAGAATCTTCTCGACGTTGGCGAGGACAGATCCCAGGTCGAGGACCTCCGGAGCCAGCACCTGCTTGCGTGAGAAGGCCAGAAGCTGCCGCGTCAACCCCGCCGCTCGTTCACCCGCTTTGCGAATTTCTTCGAGGTCTTCGTGCCAGGGGTGGCCCTCTCCCGCCTGGGCGAGCAGCACATCGCTGTAGCCCAGAATCGCCGTCAGGATGTTGTTGAAGTCGTGCGCCACCCCGCCGGCGAGCCGCCCGATCGCTTCCATCTTCTGGGCCTGGACCAGCTGCGCCTCGAGCTGCTTGCGTTCGGTCACGTCCTGGATGATTCCGACCATTCGCACCGCGGTTCCCGTCTCGTCCCGAACGACGTCGGCCTGTTCCTCGACCCACCGAATCGAGCCGTCCGGACGGATGATCCGATGCTCGACCGCGTAGGCCTCGCGGTTCTCGATGGCTGCTCGTGATGCCTTTTCGACGGAGTCGCGGTCCTCCGGGTGGACCATCGAAAAGAAGGTCGAGACCTTGCCGTCGAACTCGCCGTCGGAAACCCCGAAGATGCGGCGGGTCTCCTTCGACCAGACGAGCCGGTCATTGGCGCCGACGCCGGAGACCCAGCTCCCCGTGCGACCGACCTCCTGAGCCTTCTCCAGAAACGATTCGCTCTCCCGCAAGGCTTCGATCGCTCGTTTTCGGTCGGTAATGTCGATGAACACACCGTCGATGCGCTCCGTCTCGTCGGGACGGCCTCGCGTGAGGTTCAGGCTTGCCAGAACCCAGAAAGGGCTTCCGTCTCTGCGGCGAAAGGGCAATTCCAGATTGCCGACGGCGCCGTCCCTTCGAAGAGTCGCCAAGATGTGGGCCCGCCTGCCGGGATCGGCGTAGCGGTCAGTGAT
>DATDNV010000166.1:0-13580 GCA_036518075.1 Thermoanaerobaculia bacterium | reverse complement strand
CGCACCGGCGCGCCGCTTCACGGGCTTTGTCCGCCGCGGAAACATCACTCATGAGAAAAGTCTAAGGTCTAAGTCTAAGGTCTCCGGTCCCAAGTCTCGCCTTCGCTGACCTTAGACCTTCGACCTTAGACCTGGAACCACCTGTGTGCTAGTTTCGGCTCCTCATGTCGGCCCCAGCCGAAGCGCCCTCCCTGAAGCGAACCCCGCTCCATTCCGTCCATCGCGAGCTCGGCGCCAAAATGGTTGATTTCGGGGGCTGGGAGATGCCCGTTCAATACTCGGGCATTCTCGACGAGCACCGGGCCGTGCGGGAGCGGGTGGGCATCTTCGACGTCTCGCACATGGGCGAGCTCGAGTTCACCGGAAAGGACGCCGCCGCGAGCGTCCAGGCGCTGACGCCCAATGACGTCTCGAAACTTTCCGACGGCCGCTGTCACTATTCGGCCTTTCTGACCGAGCGCGGCACGTTCGTGGACGACCTTCTCGTGTACCGGCGATCCGGCGATTCCTATTTGCTGGTCGTCAATGCCGGGAACACGCCGAAGGATTTCGAATGGGCCAAGGCGCATGCGCGCGGGAACCTGCGTGTGGAAAATCGCAGCGACGATTACGCGCTCATTGCGGCCCAGGGGCCGATGGCGGCGAAGCTCATGGCCGGCGTCTCCGATTCCGATCCCTCCGATCTTCCCTACTACGGATTTCGGGAGATGCGAGTGCTGGGCGAGAAGGCACTCGTCTCTCGGACCGGCTACACCGGAGAGGACGGCTTCGAGATCTACCTCGCCCCCGAATCGGCCGAACGCGTTTTTCGGGGGCTTCTCGCGGCGGGAAAGCCTCTCGGAATCGCACCCTGCGGGCTGGGCGCCCGGGACACCCTGCGTCTGGAAGCCAAAATGGCTCTTTACGGAAACGACATCGACGAGACGGTGACGCCGTGGGAAGCCGATCTGGGATGGATCGTGAAAATGGGGAAGGGCGATTTCATCGGCCGGTCCGCGCTCGAGCAACAGAAGCGGACCGGAGTACCGCGCCGCCTCGTGGGATTCGAGATGGTCGACCGCGGCATCGCCCGCCACGGCTATCCTGCCTCAACCGCGGCCGGACCCGCCGTTGTCACCTCGGGCACCCACTCGCCCACCCTCGGACGAGCGATCGGACTCGCGCTCGTCCCGGCGGCGAGCGCCGGCGTCGGCGCAGAGCTATCGATCGACATCCGGGGCCGGCAGGCGCAGGCGCGCGTCGTCGAGACTCCGTTTTACCGGAGGAAGAAGGAGGTGTCCGCGTGAATCCGGATGACCTGCACTACACGCAGAGCCACGAATGGGTCCGGGTGGACGGTGAAGTCGGCACGATCGGCATCACCGAGCACGCGCAGAAGGAGCTGGGGGAGATCGTCTACCTCGAGCTTCCGGAGGTCGGGCACGTCTACGACGCCGACAGCGAGTTCGGCACCGTGGAATCCGTGAAGGCGGTCTCCGAGCTGTACACGCCGGTGTCGGGCGAAGTCGTCGAGGTCAACAAGTCGGCCGTGGCCGAACCGGGAATCGTCAATGACGATCCCTTCGGAGACGGCTGGCTCATCAAGCTGAAGCTCTCATCCGACGCGGAGATCGAGAACCTGATGTCGGCGGCCGAGTACGCGGAGTACGTCCGAAGCGAAGAGAAGGAAAAGTGAAGTTTCTCCCGACATCCGATTCCGACCGCGCCGAAATGCTGGCGGCGATCGGAGCCCGGTCGATCGAGGATCTGTTCGCCTCGATCCCGGCGTCCGTGCGCTCGACGCCGAATCTGCCGCCGCCGCTCTCGGAGATCGAGATCCGGCGCCTTCTGGGAGGAATGGCGAAGAAGAACGCGAACGCGCGCGAGTCCGCTTTCTTTCTGGGCGCGGGGCTCTACAACCACTACGTCTCGGCAATCGCCGATCAAATGCTCTACCGCGCCGAGTGGCTGACGGCCTACACGCCGTATCAGCCCGAAGTCTCGCAGGGCACGCTCCAGTCGATCTTCGAGTTCCAGACGCACATCTGTCTGCTGACCGGGCTCGACGTCGCCAACGCTTCCCTGTACGAAGGCGCCTCTTCGCTCGCCGAGGCGCTCCTGATGGCCGAGCGACTCGCGCGGGGGCGCACGAAGGCGGTTCTGTCGAAGGGAATTCACCCCGAGTATCGCGAAGCGGTGCGCACGTACTTTGCGAACCTCGATCTGGAGATCGTCGAAGTGCCCGTCGGCAGCGACGGAGCGACCGACTCCTCGGCGCTCGCCGCTGCGGTCGACGAGAAGACGTTCGCGGTGGCGGTCCAGTCGCCGAACTTCTTCGGGGTCGTCGAAGATTGGGGCGTCGGCGCCCGGGCGGCCCACGGCCGGGGAGCGCTCGCGATCGCAGTCGTCGCCGAGGCGGCTTCGCTCGCCCTGCTCGCGCCGCCGGGAGAGCGCGAGATCGACATCGCCTGCGGCGAGGCCCAGTCGCTCGGCGTTCCGATGCACAACGGAGGTCCGATTCTCGGATTCCTCGCCTGCCGCTCGACCCATCAGCGCCAGATTCCGGGGCGGCTGGTCGGCGAGACTCGGGACGCGGAGGGGCGCCGCGCATTCTGTCTGACTCTGGCAACGCGCGAGCAGCACATCCGCCGCGAGAAGGCGACCTCCAACATCTGCACGAACCAGGGGCTCATGGCGCTCGCGTCCAACATCCACATGTCGCTCCTCGGCAAACAGGGGTTGCGCGAAGTGGCCACCCAAAGCCATGCCAAGGCTGAATACTTGAAAGCTCGGATCGCGGGCCTGCCGGGCTTCCGCCTTCCATACACGGGTCCGACCTTCAACGAATTCGTCGTGGAGGCGCCCAGCGCGGCCCTTGCTCTCGTCGGCCGGCTCGCGCGCAAGGGCATCCTCGCCGGCGTGCCCCTTTCGCGCTACGGGGGACCGGACTCGCAGATTCTTGTCGCCGTCACAGAGATGAACACGCGCGAAGAGATGGATCGGCTGGTCTCGGAGCTTTCCCATGAGCGTTGAGTTGAAGGAAAAGGACTCGGCGCTCGGCGACCGGCTGCACCCTGAGCCTCGGCACGAGCCGCTCGTGTTCGAGCGTTCGGGTCACGGGAAGATCGGATATTCGCTTCCTCCCCTCGACGTCCCGGCTGCGCTCGCTCTGCCTCCGTCGCTTCTCCGGAACGAGATCGCAGGGGAGACCGAGGTCTCGGAGGTCGAAATCGCACGCCATTTCACCCGCCTGTCGCGCTTGAACTTTTCGATTGATGAGGGCGTTTACCCGCTCGGCTCCTGCACGATGAAACACAACCCGCGGACGAATGAAGAGATGGCGCGGCTGCCCGGCTTCGCGGCGATTCATCCGCTCGCGCCGGAAGAGGTTTCTCAGGGGGCGCTGGAGCTCGCCTGGAAGCTCGAGCAGATTTTGATCGAGCTCACGGGTCTCTCGCGAGTCACGCTGCAGCCGTCCGCAGGCGCCCAGGGCGAGCTGGCCGGCATCCTGATGATTCGGGCCGCGCTCGCCGAGGCGGGAAATCCCCGCCGGACCGTGTTGATTCCCGACTCCGCGCACGGCACGAATCCGGCGTCGGCCCACTTCGCCGGATACAAGGTGCAGGAGCTCAAGTCGAACGCCCGCGGAACGCTCGACCTCGACGTGCTCGAGAAGGCCATGGGCGAGGACGTCGCGGCGTTGATGCTCACGGTTCCCAACACGCTGGGCATCTTCGAAGACCGGATCCTCGACATCGCTCGCATCGTGCACGCGAAGGGCGGTTACCTCTATTGCGACGGGGCGAACTTCAATTCCTTCGTCGGCCTGGCCAAGCCCGGCGGGATGGGCATCGACGTGATGCACATGAACCTGCACAAGACCTTCTCCACGCCGCACGGGGGCGGAGGTCCGGGCTCCGGACCGGTCGCGGTCGCCGAGCGGCTCGTGCCCTATCTTCCCCGGCCGACGATCGAGCGTAAGCCCGACGGAACGTTCACGCTCGACTTCGACCGGCCACGCTCGATCGGACGGCTGCGCACGTTTCTCGGAAACTTCGGGATGTTCGTGCGAGCGCTTTCCTACATCAGCGCCTACGGGAATGCGATTGGCGAAGTGGCGCGGGGCGCGGTTTTGAACGCGAACTACGTGCGCGCGGGCCTGTCGGGAACGTATCATTTGAAATACGACGCTCCGACGCTCCACGAGGTCGTCTTTTCCGACAAGAAGCAGGTCGCTCACGGCGTGCACAACATGGACATGGCCAAGCGATTGATGGACTACGGATTTCACCCGCCGACGATCTCGTTTCCTCTGATCGTTCACGGAGCGCTGATGATCGAGCCGACCGAGACGGAGGGTAAGCCCGGTCTCGACGCGTTCGTGTCCGCGATGAAACAGATCGCGCGCGAGGCGGAGGAGGATCCGCAGATCGTCCTGCAGGCGCCGCACACGACGCCCGTCAAGCGCGTCGACGAGGTCGGCGCGGCGAAAAATCTGATTCTGCGCTGGAGGCCCGGCGGCGGGTCCTCTTGAACCCCGAACCCGAGGCCGTCCCGACGCGTGCCTTGATCTGATCTGAGGTTCTACCGTGCCGTCTCGTCGCGCTCGATGGGATTCCATGGGGCTGCGGGCTGCCGGAGCCGTTCTCGCCTGGGGAATTGCCTTCGGCGGCGCCGCCGGCGGGGCGGTCCTGCCTTCCGAACGGGACGCCTGGATCGAAGTGCGGACGCCGCATTTCACCCTCTACAGCGATGCCAGCGAGTCGAAGACGAAGGAGATCGGTCTCGACCTGGAGCGGTTCCGATCCGTGTTGTTGCTCTTGAGGAAATCCCTCAACGCCAACGCGCCCGTGCCGACGTTCGTCTTCGTCTTGAAGAGCGAGTCCTCCATGCGGCCCTATCTGCCCGTCATGGCCGGAAGGCCGCGCCAGAGCGACGGCTATTTCCAGGCGACCTCGGATGGCAATTACATCGTTCTCTGCGCTGCCTGGAACACCGATCCGCGGCCCGTCGTCTACCACGAGTACCTGCACTACTTTCTCCACAATAACTTTCCGCCGCAGCCGCTCTGGTACGACGAGGGTCTCGCGGGGTTCTACCAGACGTTTTACGCGAACAACAAAGAGGCCGAGATCGGCCGCGTCAGCGCGGAACATCTCCTCTTTCTCCGCCAGAACACACTGATGCCTCTCGAGCGGCTCTTTCGGATCGGCCACGACTCGCCTGAGTACAGCGAGGAATCGCAGGCGGGATTGTTCTATGCGGAGTCCTGGGCGCTCGTGCACTTTCTCCTGCGCGGGGAGCCCAATCGAACCGCCGAGCTGGCGCGCTACCTCGTGCTGCTTCAGCACGGAACGCCGGAGGAGGCCGCGTTTCGAGAAGCGTTTGGGATCGACTTCCCCACTCTCTTTTCGCAGCTCGTTGCCTACGTGCACGGCTCGCGCTTCAGCTACAACCGGTTGAAGTTCGAGGATCTGAAGATTTCTTCGGGCGCGGAAGTTCGCAAACTCGATTATCCGGAGACGCTCCTTCGGCTCGGCGACCTGCTGGCCCACGAGTCCGAGATCCAGTTCGATGCCGCCGAGGCGCATCTTCAGGCGGCGCTGGCCCGCAACCCCTTGCAATCCGGGGCGCTCGCCACGCTGGGCTGGATTCGAATTCGGCAGCAGCTGTACGAGGAGGCGGCCTTCTTGCTGGAGAAGAGCATCGCGACCGGCGGGGCCGACTACCGCGCTTACTTTTACTACGGCGATCTGCTCATGCGGCTCCTCGCGCACGAGGTGATTCCCGTCGGGAGGCCCAATTCCCGGCAACGTCAGATCATCGACGAGGCACGCCGAGCCTTGCAGCGAAGCGTCGAGTTGAACGGAGACTTCGCCGAAGCCCGTGCGAGGCTGGGCAAGACCTATCTCGTCGAAGAGGACTCCTGTCTCTGGGAAGGGATCGGCCAACTGGAGGTCGCCGTTCAGAAGCTTCCTTCCCGACGGGACGTCGCGCTCGATCTCGCGCGGCTCTACGAGCGCAAGGGCGATCGCGCGAAGAGCGAGCAGCTCATTCAGTCCGCGTTCGGCCGAGAGTGACGCGGAGTGAGGGAGGGTTTTCGCGACCCCGTGGGATATCCTTAGGTCCCGAACCTCGCCATGACCGAATTCCAGCGCAAGTGCCCGCTCTGCTCGGGAGACCTGATCCGCTCGAAGAGCCCCAATTCCGGATACACATCCTATTTCTGGAAGAAGCCCTGGCGGACCGCCTGGTTCAGCTGGGGAATCGAGAAGGTTTATCCCTGGGCCTGCATGGGCTGCGGTGTGGTTCTGCTTTACCTCGACCGGCTGCCGGCGATCGCCGAAGAGTACAAATCGGCCCGCGAAAAGGCGGACAACCGGCAGATCGCTCCCGCCCACTTCAAATCGTGATCGCGATCGGCTACCTCGACGGATCGCGGCTCTCCCGGGCCGTGATCGCGGGGGCGCGTTTCGTCGTCGACCGGGCCGAGCCCCTGAACAAGATCAACGTCTTTCCCGTTCCCGATGGCGACACCGGGAGCAACATGGCGTCGACCCTGCAGAAGATCGCGGCCGGCATCTCGCGGGTGCGGCAGCGGCACGTGCGGGAGATGTCGCGGCGCCTCGCCGACGAAGCGGTCACGGGCGCGCGGGGAAACTCGGGAGCCATCCTGGCCCAGTTTTTCTGCGGCTTTTCCGAAGGTCTTCCGGATCGGCCGCGGGTCGAGACGGCCGATTTCGCCGCCGCGGTGACGCAGGCGGCCGAATCGGCTTACGGCGCGATCGCTCGCCCGGTCGAGGGCACGATCCTGACGGTCGTGCGCGATTGGGCCCGCCAGATCGCACAGGGCGCCTCCCGCACCCGGGATTTCGCCGACCTCCTTCCCGAATCGCTCACGGCCGCGAAGGTGTCGCTCGCGAACACGCCCAATCAGATGAAAGCCCTGAAGAAGGCGGGGGTCGTCGACGCGGGAGCCCAGGGCTTCGTCTACCTGATCGAAGGCGTCGTGCGGTACCTGCGAGAAGCGGCGAGGCGAGCGATCCCCGCGCCGCCGCCCGAAGAAGTGCGCGCGGCGGTTTTCGACAAGACGCCCGAGTCGATCCTGTTTCGCTACTGCACGGAGGCGCTGCTCGAAGGGGAGCGCATCGACCGGGCGGAGCTGCGGCGGCAGGCGGCGCTTCTGGGCGACTCGATCGTGATCGCGGGCGGCGCCGAGCGCGTGCGCCTTCATGTCCATACCAACGAGCCGGAGAAGCTGTTCGAGGTCGTGGGGCGCCTGGCAGAGGTCGCGCAGACCAAGGTCGAGGACATGCACGCCCAGCACGAGACGCGGTTCGACCAGAATCGCGTTCAGCGTGTGGGCATCGTCACCGACTCGACCTGCGATCTGCCGCAGTCGATCTTCGAAGAGCTGAACGTCGGCGTCGTGCCGGTGCGCGTCTTCTTCGGCTCCGAGAACTACCTGGATCGGGTCACGATCACGCCGGCCGAGTTCTACGCGCGCTTCGCCGTCACCAACGTCGCGCCCACGACGTCGCAGCCGCCTCCCGCCGACTTCACTCAGGTCTATCGCAACGTCGCGACGCACGCGGGATCGATCGTTTCGGTGCACCTGTCCGGCGCGGTCTCCGGAACCCTGCAGGCCGCCCGGGTCGGCGCGCGGCCGGTCGAGAAGACGGCGTTCGAGCACGTCGACAGCCGCAACGTCTCGGTCGGGCTGGGTCTGATCGTGCGGTCCGCCGCCGAGGCGGCGCAAGCGGGCAAGCCCGCCGACGAAGTGGCGCGGATCGCCCGGACCGCCGCCGAGCGCACCCGCCTCTTCATCGCCGTGCCGACGCTCGAGCACCTCGTGCGCGGCGGCCGTGTTTCCGCCGTTCGCGGGTTCTTGGCCAAGCTCCTCGGGCTTCTGCCCGTTCTGACACTATCTTCGGAGGGCAAGGCGGAAGGGGTCGCCAAGGGGCGCGGCTTCGCCGCCGCGCGTCGAAAGATGATGGCTCTCCTCTTTGCGGCGGCCGGCCCGGGCGCCAACGCCAGCCGCCGCTTCGGTGTCGCGCACTGCGATTCGCCCGAGCTCGCGGAAGCGCTCGCCCGGGAGATCCGCGAGCGGTACCCCGAGTCGGACGTCATGATCGTCGAGTGCGGCCCGGCTCTCGGCGCCCACGGAGGCCCGGGAGCCGTGGCGGTGGCGGTGCTGCCGTAGGCTCCTGCGAGCAAGGCTGCTGTCATCCCGAGGAGCGAAGCGACGAGGGAACATCTGAACCGGCCCGCTGCGCGGGCCAATTAACTTTTCTAACCGGTGGCCCGCCAGAACGTGCCTAGCTCTGGTCTAGAAAATTTCTCGCCGCCTGGTCGCGCAGCGACCGCCGCGGCCTGTTCCCTCGCTGCGCTCGGGATGACAGCCGCCGCCCTCAACTCGGCCTGGACCGTCGGCCATTCCAATCACCCTCTCGAGAAATTCCTGTCGATTCTCGAAGGTCACAATATAGATATTGTTATCGACATCCGCCGGTTTCCGGCGTCGCGAAAGTGGCCGCACTTCCACGCTCGGGCGCTGGCGGAGAGTCTCCCGGCGCGCGGGATCGCGTACGTCGGCTTGCCCGAGCTCGGCGGCCGCCGCGCGCCTCGGCCCGACTCACCGCACACGGCGTGGAGGGTCGAGGCCTTTCGAGGCTACGCCGACTTCATGGACGCGCCGGACTTCGAGGCGGGACTCGCGCGCCTGACTGCGGCGGCGGCCGGGAAGCGAGCGGCGATCCTGTGTGCGGAAGCGCTTCCCTGGCGGTGCCACCGGTCTCTCGTCGCCGACGCGCTGACCGCGCGCGGCTGGCAGGTCCTCGACATCATGAATGAGCGGGAGGCGCGCCCGCACAGGCTGCCGGACTTCGCGAGGGTGGAGGGGACGAGAGTGGTCTACGACGGACTCACAAGTGACAAGTGACGGACGCTTATATCGAAACTGATATATTTGACCGGCTGATGGCTGTTAGCTGAGAGCTGAAAGCGGTCTTCACACCTCGAGCACTCCTTCTCCCATGCGGATGACTTTTCCGCCGACGGTCACTTGTGAGATCCGCCCGTCCTTGACCTGGACTTCCGCGAATAGTTTCGACGGCCGCGACAGGCTGTGGCCCTGCTCGATGACGAGCGAGGTGACGGGCCGAACGGTGACCGCCGACTGCGCCACCAGATAGGCGGACAGCGCCCCGGCAGCGGCTCCCGCGGCGGCAATCTCGCGGGAAGCCACCACGTCGAACGCCCGCGCGTGCGCCGCGGACTGTGCATCGCGGGTCTCCTTGGTGAACGCGTAAATCAACGTCGCGTCCCCGGCGCTCGCCAGAAGCTCCCGCACCTCCCCGTAGTGCGGCTGCGCCTCCTCGAGCGCTTCGAAGGTCGCCACCGGAACCAGGAGCACCGGCAGGCCGGTGGAGACGACTCGAACCGGCTGGTTGGTCGCCTGGACATCCTCCTCGGCAAGTCCCAGCGCCCGAGCGAGCCTCGTCACGTCTGGATCGCTCATGCGCGGCCCCGTTTCCGGAAGCCTCTGAGCGACACGAAGCATCACGATCTGTCCCTTCGCGACCTTCAGCTCGACGCTGAACAGCCCTTCGTGCCCCTCGTGAGCGACCCGAGTGACCGGCTCCGCCAGGGGGAGCTTCGTCTCGAGCGCGTGAACGAAATGGGCTCCGAGCGCCGCGTAGCCGGCGAACGGAATCTCGCGCTCGCGGGAGAAGACCCTCAACCGAAACGCCGCTCCGGCGAGGTGGGTCGGCTGGAGGAACGCGGTCGCCGCGTGCTCCATCTCGCGTGCGATCGACTGCATGCGGCCGTCGTCGAGCTCCGCCGACTCTGGAAACACGGCGAGAGGATTGCCCGCGAACGGGCGGTCCGCAAAGACGTCGACGCCGACGAAGCGGCTTCTCACTGCCGGCGCGCGGCCAGAAGCAGGATGTCGCGGTCTCCGGGAGTGGCGCCGGCCCGCTTCCACTCGGAAACCTGTTGCGCGAAGGCGGCGGAGAGCGGCTGTCCCTGCGCGGCGCGCGCGAAGTGCTGAATCGATTTCTCCGGCTCGACGGGTTTTCCGGGGAATTGCATCCGGGCGAGCCCGGTCGACCCGATCAGGAGCAGGTCTCCCGCCGCCGCATCGATTTCCGCCGTCTTGATCCCGCTTCGGTCGAGGACCGGGAAAGGAATGGGCCTGCCCCCGCGAAGGACGTAGGGAATCGACGCGGTTTCGCCTCCCGCCGCCAGAAGGACGCGCTTGCCCTCCCACACGGCGGCGGCGGCGCCGCACGAGGGTTCCGCCTCCCGAACCGCCCGGACGATTTCGAGCGGCGCGCCGCCGAAGAGAAACGGCTTACCCGCGTGCTGGGCGCGGAGAAGGACGCTGAAGGCGGTCGTGGAGGGGAGATCGGTTTCCAGCAGGAGAAACGCGATGCGGCTCGAGCCCGGCTCGACCGCGTATGAGACGAGATTCAGGTCGTCGGACCGCCAGCGCAGTGGCGCCGACTCGAAGCCCGGCGTATCCGGCCAGGCGCTCGGGGCCAGGAACTGCTGGGCGGCCTTCAGAACTTCGGCCGCGCCCTCCAGCCTCGCCGCCTGGACCGCGGCTTCATGCTGGCGCACGCTCTCGACCGCGAGCGCGGAATGCGTGCCGACCTCGGCCAGAAACTCTTCGTCCTCCTTGGTGAAGACGCGCTGGCGCTTATTCAGGATCTCGACGACGCCGACGATCTCTCCCTTGGGCGTGCGCATGGGAGCGGCGAGGATCGTGCGCGTCGTGAAGCCCGATGTGGCATCGGTGCGCGAGTCGAACCTCGGGTCCTTGTAGGCGTCGGTGATGTTGATGATTTCGCCTGTCTTCGCGACCGTGCCCGCGATGCCGCGGCCGACCGGCAGGCGGATCGGGTCGACGGAGCCTCCCTCCAGGATCTGGCTGACGAGCTCGTCGCTTCCGGGCTCGCGCAGAAAGATCGTTCCCCGCTCCGCGTCGGTCTCGGAGGTCGCCGTGCGGAGAATGATCCGCAGGATCTCGCTCGGGTCGACGGTGGCGGCCAGCGCCTTGTTCGCTTCGAGGATGACCATGAGCTTGACCATCTTGGCCCGCGTGACGGAGACCTCGGCGAGCACCCGCTCGAGAACTTTGCCCTCGAAGGCCGAGATCGCGTCGGCGAGCGAATCGGCGTCGGGAAAGCGCGTCTGGGGATCCTTCGCGATGGCCCGGTCCAGGATTCCCAGCAGTTCCGGCGGCAGATCCGGCCGCAGTGTCTCGGCTTTCGGCGGAGCCTCGATGATCACGCGACGCACGAGCCGGGCCGTGTCCGGGTCGTCGAAGGGCACCTGTCCGGTGAACATCTCGTAGAGCAGCACTCCCATCGCGGAGATGTCGGTGCGCACGCTCGGCGCTTCGCCGCGCAAGAGCTCCGGCGCGAGGAACTGGGGAGTGCCCGGAACCGTGTCTTCCTTCTCGCCCCGGTACAGCGCCGACTCGACCGCGATGCCGAAGTCCATCAGGCGCGGCGTGTCGTCGACCGCGACGATGACGTTTTCGGGTTTCAGGTCGCGGTGGAGCACGCCGGTCTTGTGCGCGACCGCGAGCCCCCGGCAGATCGCCTTCGCGATCGCGAGACCCCGTCCGAGGGGCAGCGTTTTCTCCTCGTCCTCGATCTCCTTGAGGGTTCGTCCGGGAAGGTATTCCATCGAGACGAAGTCCTCGCCGTTCAACTCCACGAGGTCGTAGACGCGGCAGACGCTCTCGTGCGTCACCTTGCGAGAGAGGATGATTTCGCGGCGAAGTGTCTCGCGCCGCTCGGGGGAGACTCGGTCGGGGCGGATGCGCTTCAACGCGATGTCCAGATCGAGCTTGAGATCGCGTGCCTTGTAGACCACGCCCATTCCTCCATGTCCCAGGACCGACTCGATCCGGTAGCGTCCTCCGAGCAACGTGCCCGGAGTCAGCGGCTGGTCGGAGATCGCGGCCGGGGAAGAGGAGAGTCCTTCACTTGTAGGCGTGTCGCTTTCGCGAGCCATGCCGGGATTCTATGTTGACTGTTTGCGCGAGAGGGGCGTAGATTGCCGGCCAGCGTAGAGAAAACGTGCGTTTCTTCGTTGGAGGAGAGAAACCGTGACAATACGTCAACGGATCCGCTTCCGAATCGTCGTAACCCTCTCCGCAGTGGCCTTCCTGTGCGCCCTTCCCGCTTATCCCTCCGGGTTCCAGCTCATGAGCCAGGGAGCGAAAGCGATGGGAATGGGCCTTGCCTTCACGGCCGTGGCCGATGACCCGTCGGCCATCTTCTTCAACCCGGCGGGGCTCGGGTGGCAAAAACATTTCGAGGTCGACATCGGGAGCTCGTTCGTGACGAAAGTGACGGGCGATTTCTCCGGCTCCAATCCCTTCCCGGGCGTCGGCGTCACCGAGGAACAGCACAAGACGACGTTCGTTCTCCCGACGCTCTACGTGGTCCTGCCTCTGACTCCGCAGCTCAATTTCGGCGTCGGCGTCTTCTCGCCGTACGGCCTGGGCTATCGCTGGAACAACGCCGAGAACTGCGGCGGAAACTGCGCGACCAATCCGGTCTCTTCCACCAGTTTCTCGGGCCGCTTCATCGCGCAGAACACGTACATCGAGACGGCTGACATCAATCCGGTGTTCTCCTTCCAGCTTGCTCCCCAGTTCGCGATCGCCGTCGGGGCCGACTACCGAATGTCGAAGGTGATGCTCGAAAGAAACCAGGCGGCGATCAACCCGTTCACCAGCTCCCTCGCGGACGTCGCGCACATCCGCCTCGACAGCGACCTGACGAGCAACCACGGCTGGGGCTGGAATGCCGGAATTCTCTTCCGTCCGGCCCCTGAGTTCTCGATCGGCGCGGCTTACCGGAGCAAGATCACGGTCGACTACTCGGGCACGGCCGAGTTCCAGCAGCGCTTCACGGGGAATCCGGTCCTCGATGCGCTGGTCGGATCGCAGCTTCCTCAGGGCAACCAGGGAGTCTCGACGTCGATCACGTTCCCGGAGTCGGTCAACCTGGGCGTCGCCGCGGGGCTGGGCGGCGGCTTCACGATCTCGGGAGAAGCCGACTGGACCAAGTGGTCGCGCTTCAGCGATCTGGTGATCGATTTCACCAATCCGGCGATTCCAGACTCGGACCGGCACACCGGCTGGAAAGACTCGTGGGCTTACCGCGTGGGGCTCGAATACAAGTTCAACCCGGCCTGGGCAATCCGAGGCGGCTACTACTACGACAAGACCCCACAGCCCCTCGAGGACGCCGGCCCGATCCTGGCCGACGCGAACCGCAACGGCTACACGATCGGCTTCGGTTACAACACCGACCGCTGGGGATTCAACTTTTCCGACCTTTACCTGAAGCTGAAGGACCGCGACACTACCGGGCACTCCAACGACGGCTTCTACGGCCTCTACAAAGAGTCGGTGAACATTGCCGCGTTCGACGTGCGGTTTTCCTTCTGACGAGGAGATGTTCATGAAGAAAAACGCCATCCTCCGCGCGTTCGCGAGCCTGATCTTCCTCTGCGGATCCTCGAACCTCGGCGCCGTCGAGTTCCACAAGTTCGTGGCGCTCGGTGACAGCCTT
>DATDNV010000165.1:0-12874 GCA_036518075.1 Thermoanaerobaculia bacterium | reverse complement strand
TGGTCGCGAAGAACCTGAGCCAGTGTGGTGGCGCCGGCCCCGAGTCCATCTGAACGGCCGATCGCTTGATGGCGAAGCGGATGAAGCCCAGTCAGCAAGGATGCCGTGGAAGGCTTGGTCCAGGACGACGGAGCGACACAGTTGACCGCGGCGCCCTCATGAGCGAGCCGGTCGATCGTGGGGGCGTCGTTGCGAGAGTAGCCGTAGGTAGGAAGGTGATCTTGACGCAACGTGTCAATGACGATGAGAACCAGATTGCGACGTCTCTGAGGGGCTCTGTCACAGCCGCCATTTACGATAAGAAGAGCGAAGAGCGAAGCGAGTGTCTTCAGTAAGGCTGACCCAGGGAAATCAAGTCTTGGTCTTCTCAGCGGCTCCTCCTGGCAGGAGGCGCCCCGAAGGCGGGAAGAGTTTGTGAGATCCGCCCATGGCAGCTTCCAGGCGCGGTCAGTGCGAATTTGGCAGCTACCTTGTAAGACATTGAGCCCAACGCTCCGGGGGCGGTCCTGTTTTCTTGACGGATTGGGATGCGATACGGGAGGGTTGATTCTAGACTGGGGCAGGCCTTCCGAATCATCTACTCCACTTCGGGCCTAAGGTTCGGCACACTTCGAGAGATCTCTGAAGTCTTGGTCTAACCGCCCACCGATTCTAGCTGATTCATCACCTTTCGAAACGGATCAAGTTCCGCTCGACCTAACGTCATTGGCTCCGACCTTTCGGGTACGCCTTGTAAACTGGGAAACGTCACTCCATTTTGATGGACCCACTCCAGAAGTCCAACCGTTTGATAGAAGAGATGGATTGAAATGAACGAACGCTTCTCTCGCGAGCTTCCGAACGAGGATCTCCGTTGGCGAGTCACGGCCGTGCGTGAAAAGGACTGGTTCGTCGACTCCGGCAGGCGATCGGTTCAAGATTTCGAGAGGGCTCTTGGATTAATTACCAAATCGATCAAGGACTATCCACGGGTTCTCGACTTTGGGTGCGGAGCCGGCCGGATCCTCCTTCATCTCGAGGAGGCTGGTCGAGTAGTCGAGCTTCATGGCTGCGACATAGATGCCGAGGCGATCAAGTGGGCGCAAACGAACGTTCCGTGGGCCCGGTGCATCGTCAACCCCTACTTACCGCCCAGCGAATACCCGGATGCCTTTTTCGATCTCATTCTGAACCACAGTGTCTTCAGCCATCTCGACGAGCGGTATCAGGGCGCTTGGCTCGCCGAGCTTGCACGAATAATCCAACCTGGGGGAACTGCACTTCTTTCGGTCAACGGCACACACGCCTTCGAAGGCTTTGAGAAGAGTTGGCGCGAAGCCGGCGCCGACCCGACTCCTCTTCGCGAGAAGCTAAGGAGAGAGGGGATTCTGTATATCGTGGAGGACAGCTGGAAGGCTGGACCCTTTCCGGACTTTTACCACTCGACGTTTCACGCGCCGTGGTATGTCTTCGAGCACTGGAGCCGCTGCTTCGACATCAAGGCCTACATTCCCCGCGGTGCACTGGACTTTCAGGATCTGGTGCTCCTCCAAAAGCGGAGTTAGGCTCCTCATCCAAAACAGCAGTGCCGTCAGATAATCAAGGAGATTCCTTCTCAGCTGAACGCACGTTAGCGAGTTAGGAACGTTCGAGCTCCTCGAGTCTCGCAACGATCTTGCTCGCGGAATGCGTCCAGGTCCAACGAGCGGCCATCTCGCGAGAAGCCGCCGCACCTTTCTGGCGTCCTTCGTCCGGGTGCTCGAAGACATAACGCATCAGAAAACGGAGGTGGTCTGGGTCGGGGTCCGCCCACGAGAAGCCCTCGTAATAGGGGCACCGCGCGTCGGCGGGAATCAGCTGTCGAGACCTCAGCGGGAAGCAAATACTTTCGTTCACGTACTCCGTGTGGGCGCCCCATTGCGTGGCAATCGTGGGAAGGCCGCATGACATCGCCTCCATGAGAGGCATGTCCCAGCCTTCTCCCCGGCCCGCGGAGATGTAGCAGTCGGCCGAACGATAGAAAGAGCCGAGCTGGTAATGGGGAAACTCTCGGTTGAAGATGAAGGAGACCTTTCCGCCAGAATCTCGGAGACGGAGGCGCCGGATTTCGTCGCGGATGCTCAACAATCCATCCCGGTTGAAGATCTTGCAGACGAGCCGTACCGGCTCTCGGGACGAGAACGTCTGGTTGAAGACTCGGATGAGCATCCAGGGCTCCTTGCGCTCGCCCCACTCGAAATTCGAAAGGAAGACGTACTCGCCCAGCGGATTGGGATAGCCACGAATGCCGGGATGGAAATAGTTTGGGTCGACGCCAAGAGGAATCTTGTAGATCGGACGCTTGAGGCCTGAATTCAAAAACCCCTGGCGATTGAACTCACTGGGTACCCAGACCTCATCCATTCGATTGGCGGGGCGGACCCAGTCCCTCGGGAAACCGTCGACTTCGATCATCGTAAAACCGGCTCGCCGGCGGCCTCGACCTCGCTGGAAAACATCGGCTTGCCCGTAGACGACCGACAGACCGGAACGGACGGGCTCGGCTCGCGTTCTCAGGGTGTCCAGCAGGAAATCGCCGCTCGACGGCGGCTCGACTCTTGGAAAGGGAGTTCCCGGTCCATAGGTATATCGGTAGACGACCCTCACTCCTTGGCGGTCGAGGGCGCGGAGAATCGCGCGACAGCTGACCCCGTACCCCGTCGGAAAGTTCATGATGGAGTGCCAGAAGACGTCGCGCGTATACCTCTCCAAAAGGGCGTGGCTCCACTTCTTGCGGAAAGTTCGTCGGCTTGCCTGAAACAACTCGCTGAATTGACCTCCGCCGTCGCTCGATCCGTGCTCCTTGTGGACGAGCGTGACCTCTCCGCAGACGAGGACCTTGAAACCGCTTTTCTGCGCGCGAAGGCAATAATCCGTGTCCTCGAAATACGACTGAAAATCCTCTGAAAGCACGCCGATCTTCTCGATCACTTCGCGGCGGATGTAGGCGCACGCGAAGACGACACCCTCCACTTCTCGGGTCGAAGTGAATTGCCCGACGTCCTTCTCGAGCGACCCGACCTGCTGCCCCCACATCGAGTCGGGCAGGATGTAAGTCCCCGCGTGCAGGAGCTTCCCGTCCGGGAGGAGCAGCCGGCAGCCGACGACTCCGTTCGTGGGAGAGGCATGAGCGCAGACACGGAGCCTTTGGAGCCAGTCCCTCTGTATGAACTCGAGATCGTTGTTCAAGAGGACGATGTCGGAGGACGGATCCGCAGCCGCGATTCCCGCGTTGTTACCGCGAACGAAGCCGAGGTTGGAAGCGGTTCGCACGACTCGAATCCAACCGTAGCCCTTCAGGCCTTCCGGCGTTTCGTCAGTCGACCCGTTGTCGACGACGAGAACCTCCGCGTCGGAGAGGTCGGTTTCTCCGAGAGTGTCCAGGCAGCGTCGGGTCAGGTCCCAGTGGTTCCAGGCGAGGACGACGAGGGTTGATTTCCGCTGCAACGTCAGTCGAGCGTCGGAGAGGCAGTAGACCGCCAGAGATCCTTCATCGTCTCTTCGACATCGGTAGAGGAGACAGTCATTGTCTCGTGCCATCCCCTCAGCCCAATGCCGGCACTCGGCATCGGAAGATCGCCGAACGCCAGACGGGAGAAATTTACCAGGTCATCCTCGCAAACAACGCGGGCCAGATGACGGAGGAGCATCGAGCGCTCTCTCAGAAGATGCTCCAGAGCCGCTACCTTCGCTTTCAGGCGCGTAATCTCAAACGCCGGGTCGGCCGAGTCGTTCACCATTCGCGACCCAGAAAGCGACGCAAGGACTGGATCATCTTCCAAGGTCTTGACCTCTGGACCGCCTCGTAGAAGAGGGCATATCGATTCAGCTGAAGTCGAAGCTCCTCCTCTCGAGCAGAAGCGACAGCCAACCCTTCCTCCATCTCGAGGATGCGTTCAATCAGCCGCCGCTCGCGCACCAGGCTTTCCGAACATCGAAGCTTCAGGTCGGTGACCTGTGCCTCGAGGTTTCCGAGACTGGTTGCGGAAGCGGCTGGAGATTCAAGCATCGTCGCCCCAGACGCTGTGCCCGAGCGTGGGCCCCTTCCGTGTTCCCGATCTTCCAGGGTCGCTCCTTACCGCCCTTCAATTATTTCCAGAAGAGCTGTCCCAGTCTAGCCTGCGCTAGTCTCGCACCAATTCCGGGAACGAGCTCGGACGAGAATCGCCGGAGAATAGCCACGTAAGCGCGCTTGGTCCGATTGGCGCGAGGAAAGGACCTTGATCTACCCGCTGGTTGCCCCGGCTGAGGTTGAGACTGCCCCTGGTTCGTCGCCTTCCAGCGACCAGCGGTGGTAGGCGTCGGTGACGGCGGCAGCCGCGCCGTCCTGGACGATCTGGCCTTCGTGGATCCAGACGGCCCGCTGGCAGGTATCGCGGACCTGGGTGAGAGCGTGGGAGACGAAGAGAATCGTCTTGCCGGCCTTGCGGAAGCTCTCCATCCGCTCCTGACACTTCAGTTGAAAGCGCTCGTCGCCGACGGCGAACACTTCGTCCACGAGCAGGATGTCCGGATCCACGTCGCTCGCCACCGAAAACGCGAGCCGCGCCGCCATGCCGGTCGAGTAGGTCCGCATGGGCGCGTCGATGAAGTCGGTCAGCTCCGACCACTCGACGATCCGGTCCAGTCGCCGGCGCATTTCGGCGCGCGAGAAGCCCAGCAACGCTCCCTGGAGGAGGATGTTCTCCCGTCCCGTCAGCTCGCCGTGCAGACCGATTCCCAGCTCGAGCAGCGGGGCGGTTCGGCCCGCGACGACCACACGCCCCGACGTGGGCGTGATCACGCGCGCGATCAGCCGCAGAAGCGTCGTCTTCCCGGCGCCGTTTCTGCCGATGATGCCCACGGTCTCGCCCGGGGCGATCACGAGGTTGAAATCGTGGAGCGCGCGGAAATCGTCGAAGAAGATCCGGCGCTTGAGCTTTCGGATCGCGTACTCCTTCAGCGTCCAGATCCGCTCGCGCGGCCGCCGATAGCGGACGGTGACATCCTCGAGCGCGATGGCGGACTTCACGTCTGGTAGGCGAACTGGTCCGAACGGTTGCAGAAGTAGATCCAGCCGGTCACGAAGACGAACACGGCGAGCCCCGCGGAGGTCGCCGTCAGCCTCCAGGCGGGGATCACTCCGTCGTAAATCGGCTTTCGGAAAATCTGAAGGAGGTAGTACATCGGGTTCGCCCACAGCGCGAGCCTGTACTTGGGCGGAACGATGGACGGGTGGTAGACGATCGGGGTCAGGAAGAACCAGGTCTGCACGAGAACGAGGTACATCTCCCGCACGTCGGTGAATCGCGACGCCAGCGTGAAGAGAATGAGTCCGACTCCGGCCGCGAAGAGAGTCTCGATCGCAACCGAAAGCGGCAGGTAGTACCAGGTGGCATGCAGCGGAAACCCGGTCAACAGGAGAATGATGAGCAGAGGCACGATCGACAACGCGAGGTTGACCAGTCCGACGCCGATCGAGGACATGACGAAGACCGAGCGCGGAATGTAGATTCGCTTGGCCATCTCGTTCGAGTCCACCGTCTGTGAGGCAGCATTGGAAGTGGACTGGGCGAAGAACGTCCAGAAGAGAGACCCGGTCATGAAGTAGACGGGGTAGTTCTGGATCTGCTGCTTCAAGAGGGCCGAGAAGACGAGCGTCAGGGCGAGCATGTTCAGGAGCGGCGCAAGCATCGTCCAGAAGACGCCGAGCACCGATCGCTTGTATCGAATCTTGATGTCGCGGACGACGAGCTCGACGACGAGGCTTCGATACTTCCAGAGCGCTTTGAGCTCCTCGATCGCCCGCGGCTCTCGTTGGGCGGAGTCGTAGACCGGCAGAGCGGCTGTAACGGACATTCCGGAGATCGAAGAAACCTCGGTCCTATCTTACAGGAGAGGCCACGCCGGCGATGTCGCTCGCGCCGTCTGCGGTCTCCGGGGCTCGAAGCCCGAGCGGCTCGAGAACTGCCGCGACGCGGGCGGACCAGTCGTTCTCCCTGGCTCGCGCGCGAGCGCGCGTTCGATAGTCCTCCGAAGAGCGAAGGCGGCGGGCGACGTCGAGAAATCCGGAAAATTCTTCCGCGCTCGGCGCGATCTGCACCTCCGGAATGGCCATGCACTCCGGAATCGGCGTCGAGATGACGGGCAGGCCGGCCGCCAGATACTCGTAGAGCTTGATCGGCGAGGCGTGCAGGCCCTCCGGACCGAGCCGAAAGGGGATGAGACCGACGTCCAGACAGGCGAGGATCGAGGGAATGGCGGCGTAGGGGCGGCGGCCGGCGAAGATGACGTTGCGAGGCATCGAGGAGGCGAAATCGGAAAGGGAGTCATCGAGAGCCTCGCCGATGACGAAGAAATCCCAGTCGGCACGCGCGCGAGCCAGGTTCACGAGGAGCTCCGCATCGAACCAGCGCGCGACCGCTCCCACGTATCCGGCCACCGGCCGGCCGCCGATGCGCGACTGGGTGAGGCGTTCGGGGACGGAGGTCGGATCGGCGGGGGCGAGGAAGCGTTCGGCTTCGACGCCGTTGGGCACGTACAGCGCATCTTTGCGGCCCGCGCGGAGCTCCTCGAACAGCGGCCGGGAGACGCCCAGAACGAGGTCGGCCGAGCGCAGGGCGCGCTCGTGATTCCGGCGCAGCAGCCGGGGCGAGTACGGAAACACGTCCGGATGGTCGATGACGTCGTAAACGAGGCGGGCTCCCGCCAGATGCACCTCGTCGGGAACGTTATAGGTGAAGGCCCAGACGACGCGGCCGGCCTGGGCCGCGAGGGGTTTGGCCTCGCCCGACAGAAGGAAGAGGTTGCGCTCGATTTCCCGCAGGCTCGTCCCGTCGCTCTTTCCGTTCTGGGCGATTTCGAAGACCACGGGAAAGCCCCGGCGCGCGATCGCCCGGGCCAGATGGTGCGGGCGTTGCACGAGGGTGACGTCCCACCCGATCGAGGGCGGGAACTCGAAGAGCGCGCCGCTGTCTTCGGCGCGACGCCGGAGCGTTTCGATCGAGGTCGGTTCGGGCGAGGTGACTCGAGGCTCCGCCGCCCATTTGTCTTCGAACCGCCGCCGGTTGTCCCGGTAGATGCGAAGGTATTCCTGTTCGGGAAGCGCCCGAAAGCTTCCCCGGCCCCAGTGATGGACGAAGGAGTCGCGCGCGACGGCGATGCTGTAGTTCTTTTCGCGAAGACGGTGCGCGTAGTCGTCATCCTCGAACATCCCGACGGTGAACCGCTCGTCGAGGGGCCCGATCTCCTCGTACACCGACCGGCGAATCACGAGGCAGAACATGGCGAGCATGTCGATCGGGTCGGCGCGTCCCGCGTTTCCTCGTGTGAAGACGTGCGCCCAGGAGTCCAGGTCGGCCGCATCCCGATATCCGACCTCGACCTTCGCCTCGTTGTCGATCTCGTTGGTCGAAGGCCCGACGGCCCCCAGCGATCGGTTCCGCACGAGATGCCGCACGAGCGCCGAGAGCCAGCCGCGAGTGACGAGCGTGTCGTTGTTCAAGAGACACAGGTATTCGCCGCGCGAACCGGCGATGCCCAGGTTGACTGCCGGAGCGAATCCGCGGTTTTCCTCGAGAGCGACCAGCCGAAGATTGGGTCCGCGCCGGCCTGCTTCCGAAGCGATCCACTCGGCGGTTCCATCCTTGGATCCGTTGTCGACGAAGATCACCTCGCATCGAGGCCAATCGGTATGACGGTAAATCGACTCGAGGCACATGCGATTGAACTTGATGCCGTTATGCGTGACGATGATGATCGAGACCTGAGGGTAGAGCTCTCGAATCCAGGTTTCGAGAGCGATCGCCCGCTGGTCCCAGGTATTCTCGCGGGCGAAGGCGCGCCGCCGCGCGGCGGTCACGGGGGCTTCCGCCGCAGCGGCCTCGACTTCTCGTGCGAACTCACGCGCCGTCATCGCCAGACGCACGATTCCCTGGTTGGCGAGCGAGAAGAGCGAGCGCATCGGGGTAGCGACGACGGGCCGCCCGGCCGCGGACGCCTCATAGAGCTTGACCGGGTTCACCGCGTCGGTCAGGCCCGTGACGCGGAACGGAATGATCTCCACGTCGAAGCGACTCCGCAACGCGGCGAGCTCCGAGTGCGGACGCTCGCCGTGGAGCACGACGTTCTTCGCCGCGGCCGGACGGCGTCCCCCTTCGAGCCCCCCCACGATCTCGAAGCTCCATTCGGGCTTTGACTGGACCAGTCGGTCGAAGAGATCCACATCGAACCAGCTGTCGATGGCCCCAACGTAGCCGACGGTGAGGTGCCCTCCGCGGCGCTGCGGATCCGGCACCTGCGCGAACAGCTCGTAATCGCAGGCATTGGGCAGGAGGCGCACGTCCGGGCGGCGCTCGCCCAGTTTTTCGGCGAGAACCTCAGAGGTCGCGACAACGAGATCCGATTCGCGGACGAGATCCTCCTCCGCGGCCGAAAGGAGCACGGCCCGGTTCGTTTGAAAGCCGGCATGGAGATCGAGACAGTCGTACACGATTTTCCAGCCGAACGTCGCCTGGAGCATGCGGGCGAGCGGCGCCCAAAACGGAGATTCGACCACGACCGCCGTCTCGAAGAGGCCGTAGTCGTCGCGCGCGCGCGCGACCGACTCGAATGCGGCTCGCAGCGCGATGCCTTCGAGGCGGCGATCCGAAGGATCCTCGCGCCGCACCCCTGCGATCGGGAGCAGGGTCACTCCCGGCGCGACCGAGGTCGCCTCTCGGGGCTCGCCGGGTCCGGCGATCGCACCGTAGAACACCCTTTTGTGGACTCGCGCGAGCGCCTCCGCGAGTTGCTGGGGGCGCTGGCGCCGATAGGTCCAGGCAATGACCGGAAGGAAGAGCACATCGGGTCGGCCGGGCCGCGACTTGTTCGGATCGAAGTCGAAGTGCGGGATGTCGATGGCCGGCTTGCGGATTCCCAGAAGCCGTTCCGGCGCCAAGCGGCGCCGAATCGCGCGCCGCCAATGGAGTGGAAGGACGCTTCGGCCGAAAGCGTAGATGTGTCCGCGGATTCCCTTCTCCCACTCGGGTTTCATGCGGTCGCTTTCAAACGCTCCCGAATTTGCGCCATCCTCGAGGCGATCTGATCTCCGATCACTCCGGGACTATAGCGCTCGGCAATCCGCCGTCGAGCCGCCTCTCCGCGACGGCGCGCCTCCGCTCGATTCTCGAACACCTCTCTCAGGCGCTCGATCGCATGCTCTTCGTTCGGCTCCGCCCAACGCGTTCCCGAATCGTAGTCTCGGATAGTTCGGGGCAGGGTGAATCCACTCCACGCGACGGGAAACCCGGTCGCCTCGTCGAGGTAGTCGGCATTTCCCGAATACGCGGTCGCGACGACGGGTTTGCCGGCGGACATCGCCTCGGCGATGGGAAGCCCGAACCCCTCGGAACGATGGAGGGAGACGTACGCGTCGCAGGCGGAGAGAAGCGCCTCGACTTCGTTGCGCGGGAGGGCCTCTTCTCGAATCCGAACTCGAGCTCCCCGGCTCGCTTCTCGCAACGAAGGCGCGAGACCCGGTTCCCGCTCGGAATTGCATATGAGAACCAGAAGCGAAGCCTCTCCCGCTTCCGGGAATGCGCGGGCGAAGGCGCGCACGGCGCCGAGAGGATTCTTGCGCTCCGGAACGCTCAAGGCGTCGAGCATCGTGAGGAAGAGGTAACCGGAGTCCTCGACGCCGGCCTGTCTCTTCGCGTTTTCTCGGCGCGCGACGACGACCGCGGGAGGGAGAAGGACGACCGGAACGGGGGACGCTGCGGCGATGGCCCGACGGCAGTAGTCGCTCGCCACCCAGATCTCGTCGAAGTAATCGAAGCGGTTCTGCCACCGTTTCGGAAATTCCTCCGACTCCCAGTACCAATAGCCGATGTTGGCTCTGCCGCGGTGAAGGTCGGGTCCCATCTCTTCCACGGTCGCGGCCGCGCCGTCGGCGTTGACGTGAAACAGGTTGACGTCGTAAGGAGCCGCCGCCTTCTCTTGTCCCGCGGACGCCTCGATTCGGTGGACGTCGATTCCCGCGCGTGCAGCGGCGTCCGCGATCGAACGGGCGGACTGTCCCACACCGCTGGAGGAATCGAAATAGCCGATCAGGTTCAAGCCCGGCGCCCGGAGAGGGTCGATGACCGAGGATGGCCGCGATCCGCGGCGCCGGTCGATCCCGAAATCGCGGCGAAGGGCGTGTTCGTGATATCGCTCGCGAAGGGGACCGGGAAGCAGATTTCGCAGCGCCGCTCGTAGCTCCCGCATCGTCAGGCTGGCGCGGGGGAGAAGAGGGCCGGCCGGAAAGCGGAGAAGGGCCGTCCCGCCAGCACGTCCACGATGCGGCCGGCCGCCTTGCCGTCGCCGTAAGGATTTCCGCCCTCCGACATGCGCCGGTAAGCTTCCGGATCGGTCAGGAGGCGGCTGGCCTCGTGAACGATTCGATCCTCGTCGGTCCCGACGAGAAGAGCGAGTCCGGCTTCGACCCCTTCCGGACGCTCCGTCTTTTCGCGCAACACGAGCACGGGCTTGCCAAACGCGGGCGCCTCTTCCTGGATGCCCCCGGAGTCGGTGAGGATCAGGCGGCAGCGCCGCAGGCGGTGGATGAGCGATCGATAGTCCAGGGAATCGACCAGCTGCAGGTTCGGGGATGCCGCCTCCGAGCGGACAGTTGCGGCGACGTTGGGGTTTGGGTGAACGATGTGCAGGAAACGCGTCGCCGGGAACGCGCGCGCCAGCCGCGCGACGGCGCGCACGACTCGCGAGAGAGGCGCGCCAAAGCTCTCGCGCCGGTGGACCGTGATGAGCACCAGATCCTCTTGGGCCGCGGGCCCGTCGGCCGCCGCCATCTCCTGCAAGGCATCGACCACGGTGTTGCCTGTCAGGAAAATCCGGCTCTCGCTGACCCCCTCCGCTCGAAGAGCGACCACCGCTCGAGGCGTCGGAGCAAAGAACGCCTCCGAGACGATGTCCGCCACGCGCCGGTTCATCTCTTCGGGGAACGGGGCCCCAAGATCGCCCGTACGCAACCCGGCCTCCACATGCCCGACTCGGACGCGCCGGTGGAACGCCGCGATGGCGGCGCACATCGCGGTCGTCGTATCCCCCTGAATCAGGAGCCAGTCGGGAGCGAGCCGTACCAGAAGGGGGTCGAGAGCGGCAAAGGCTCTGCCGGCGATCTCGCTGGGAGTTTGATCCGGCCTCATCAAATCCAGATCGATGTCCGGTTTCAAACGAAAGACCTCCAGGGCCTGGCCGAGCATTTCGCGGTGCTGGCCGGTTGCGGTCAGAACGACCTCGAAAACCGACGGCTCCGCGCCGAGGCGCTGGACAACGGGTGCGAGCTTGATCGCTTCCGGACGCGTACCGACGACCACGAGGATTCGCTGAGAAGTCATGGCATCGCGGGACCGATCAGCTGAGCATCCGGATCAAGGATCGTTTCGAGTGTAACCCAGGACGGCCGACCGGCCGTCTCTGGCACAGTTTTTCCATGCGCTCGACCCTGATATGTTTGGCCCGCCTCGACGAAAGCGGGTCGCCTGTACGGAAGGTTGCCACGGTTCGCGTTCATTTCACAGTCGATGAACAAGTTCAGGATACGGACATGAAGCCGCTCCGATTCATATTCATCCTGTCCTTAGGTGCGTGGCTCGGTCCTTCATGGCTCTGCGGACAAACGGTCGGCTCGGAAGCCCGCCCCACTCCGATTCGAGCCACTTCGAGCGCCTCCCCCCGCGTAGTCGGCGGGCCCAATACCGACTCGGCGGCGGCTGCGTCGGTTGCAACCTTTCCCGTTTTCGGCTCCATCGGCACGGTCAGCGCCGACGGAACACCTGTCCAGACGTTTGCGCGCAAGGAGAACGTCTACCTGGGAGTGGGGCCCCTCACGTCCCCCTGCCAGTTCGCGGCCTTCGTCGGCGATGGCGCCTACTACTTTCAAGTCACCGACGCTTCCGGTTCGAAGCTCCTTTCGACCGACACCGTGGCGGATCGATCGGTTGCCGTCAAGTCGGGCGTCGTTGCCCTCTTCGGCGGAACGGCACATCCCACGGGAACCCATCTCACCGCCTGCGGATCCCTTCCCGTCGCTCTCGCGCCTTACTCAGATGCCGGGCCGCGCGACGGGCTCTACGTCCTTTGGTTGACTCCGGCGTTTGCATTCGACGGCGATCCGACGCTCGTCGATCAGGTCTGCGGCGTCGGTTGCTTTCATGGTTTTCACGTCGATGCTTCTCTGACCGCGGCGTTCCGCGTCGAAGACAAGCCCTCCTGCGACGACTCGTTTTGCGTCTCCGGAGCCGCGTTCTCCGACTTGAACGGCAACGGAGTGCGCGATTCGGGCGAACCGGGTCTCGACGGGATTCCGGTGCGAGTCGAAAGCGCGAGCGGGCTGGTCTTGACCGGGTTGACCGCGCCGGACGGTTCGTTCGACATCTGCGGACTGACTTCCGGACAGTCGTTCCGCGTGACCAGTCCGGCTCCGCTCGGGTTCAACCTGACCGGACCGATCGACGCGACCGTCGCTTCGGCTTCGTCGCGGGTGTTTGCAAAGGATTTCGAATACGTCATTGAAGTCTGCCTGGGGAATGTCCCGAATCTCATTTTCCCGAATCAGCCTCTGCCCAATGCGATCGGCGGCCTCAAATTCGAAGACACCAACGGCGACGGCATTCGCGAGCCCGGCGAACCGCCGCTCGGCGGCGTGACGATCAATCTGGGCCCCTCGGTCGGGCCGCCGAGCCAAACGACCACGACCGCGGCGGACGGGACATTTCTGTTCACCAGCGTGACGCCAGGCTCCTACGTCCTGACCGAGAGCGTGCCCGCCGGCTTCACCCAGACCGTTCCTCCGAGCGGTGGCATCGCCGTGACTCTCGCTGCCGGTGGAAGCTCGCTC
>DATDNV010000164.1:0-5924 GCA_036518075.1 Thermoanaerobaculia bacterium | reverse complement strand
GTGCCATCGCCGCGGTTGCGGAAGAGCCGGGTCGGTCCGAACGCGTCCGTGACGAGAAGGTCGGGCCAGCCATCGCCGTCGACATCTCCGGCGGCGACCCCGGTCGCGGCGATTCCGGTGCCGTCCGCGGACGCGAGACCGGCCCGGACCGTGACGTCGGTAAAATGACCTTTGCCGTCGTTCTCGTAGAGGATCGAACGCACGCCGTCGGCAACGAACAGGTCTTCGAACCCGTCGGTGTTGTAGTCGAGAACGGCGACGCCGGAGCCGGGCCAGATGTCGCCGATCAAGTGATTCGTCAGCTTCAAGGGCGGATTCTGCCGCGCGGCACCGAGGCCCGATTCTTTCGTGGCGTCGTGAAAGCGCGGTGAGGAATTGAATCGTTCTTCCACCGGCTTCTCGAGCGAGACGGAAACAGTCAGCGACAGGGGCGACGACTCCGGAGCGTCGTCGACCGAATCGGCGAATGTTCGTTCCGCGCGAGGGTCCCACTCGGCGCGGACGCGCAGATCCGCGCTTCGTTCGATGCGCGTCCCATCGGACCGAAACCCGCCCAGGGTGAAGCGAACACGGCCTTCGGTCGTCTCTTGAGACGCTGAGAATTCGTGGGTCGGCCGCTCGACCCTGTAGGAGACGTAAGCCATCCGGTCGAGATCCCGCCAGGCCCACTCGCGCGCCCGCGCAACTCCGGCCGGATCGGCGGCGGTGGGCGTTCGGCTCCGTATCGCGCGGCGGGTCTGCTCGACGGCGTTTCTCCAGCGTTCGAGCCGGTGCATCCAGGGGATGTATCCGCGGCGCAGCCGCGTCAGCGACGCGTTCTCGTACAGCCAGGCCCCGGCGACGAGGGCCAGAACGACCACCGCCCCAGCGACGAGCCGCCGGCGAAAACTCACGCGCGCGCGGCGGGGGTCATTCCGCGTGCCCGCTCCCGGGCTCGTACTTCCAGGCGGTCTCGGCCGAAGCGCCGTCGGCGAAGCGCGTGTCGACATAGGCCTCGAACGGGATCCTCTTGTCGAGCACGCCCGTCTCGATCATGAGATCGCGGACCATGTCGAAATCGGGTTTGCGGGGAGCGAGCCGCGTGTAGATCACTCGGTCGAGCGGCTCGGTCAACGCGTGCCGCAGGATCTCGGGCCGCTGCCGGTAGTAGTAGCGCGCGACGAAATCGGCCGCGTGCTCGCGATGCGGACGCCCCTCGTCGAGCCAGAGGCCGGAGCGGGCAATGCCATCGACCAAAACCTGCACGGCGTCCGGCCGGCGGTCGATGATGTCCTGCCGCGCGACGACGATGCAGGACATGAAGTCGGGCCAGTACTCTCGAGCATGGAAGAGAACTCGCCCGAAACCGGCCAGCTCCGCTTGGGACGGATACGGCTCGCCCATCGAGAACGCGTCGACCGCTCCGGCCGCCAGCGCTCCCGCGACGTCGGCCGGCGCCATTTCCACCATGTGGACGTCGGAGCCGGAGAGGCCGTTCTGCTTCAGTGCCTTGAACACGATCAGCCGCTCGTCGGAGAAGCGGCTCGGGATCGCGATCGTTTTCCCTGCGAGATCGCGCACGCTGCGGATGGGTCCGTCCTTTCGCACCACCACCGCGCTTCCATAACGGTGGCCCAGATACACGATCTTGATCGGCACTCCCTGTGCGGCGAGCGCGATCGCCATCGGCGCGACCATGAAGCCCACCTGCATCCGGTTGGAGATCAGCGCTTCCTTGATCTCCGGGAAACCCTGAAACATTCGGGGAACGAAGATCGCTCCGTCCAGCGAGTATCGCGAGATGAAATCCGTGACCGGGCAGGCGAGGTGGCAGGTCACCGGTATGTAAGCGACGTTCAGCTTGCGCTTCTCCGGCGGCAGCCGGTCGTTCCACGCCGCGGACCAGTCGACGTTCACCGAGAGATGCGCCGCGGTGACGGCGGCCGTCCAGACCAGAACGCCGGCGAGGATCTGGAGCGCCGGTCTCTTCACGACTCCTCCCGAAAGCCCCAACGGACCGCGCGCAGCCGCGACACGCGCTGAACGAGAGAGTTCAGAAGCAAGCCGATGATTCCAATGGTCAGCATGGCCGCGACGACGAGGTCGTAGCGCTTTCCGGCATTGCGCGAATCGATGACGAGGTAACCGAGACCCGAATCCACCGCGATCATCTCCGCGGCCACGACCACGATCCAGGCGACTCCGAGGGCGATTCGCAGACCGGTGAGAATCTCGGGAAGCGCCGCAGGTAGAACCACTCGGGAGAGCAGCCGATAGCCGGACAGACCGAAGTTGCGCCCGGCGTTGCTGTACATCGAAGGCACTCCCCGGACGCCGTTGGCAGTCGCGACGACGATTGGAAAGAGCGACGCGAGAAAGATCAGGAAAATCGCGGCGGCGTCCTTGACGCCGAAGAGGACGATCGCGACGGGAATCCAGGCGAGCGGGCTGATCGGACGCAGGAACTGGATCACAGGATTGACCGCGCGCGCAGCGCCCGCGCGCCAGCCCAGGAGGGCGCCGATCGGAATGCCGAGCGTGAGGGCGAGGCCGTATCCCCAGGCGACGCGCCGCAACGAATCCCAGCTGTAGCGACCCAGAGTGCCCTTGCGCGCGAGGTCCACGATGCCGCGCCCGACGGAGAGAGGGGAAGGGAACACGCTCGTCCCGGTCCATCGCACGGCGAGATGCCACGCCAGAATCAGCAACGCGCCGGCCCCGAGGGGCAAGAGGACGGTTTCCCCGCGTCGTGAGCTCATATCCGGTGCGCGAGCCCGATCTCTTCGAAGATGCCGTCGCGCAGCTCGAGGTAGCGGCGCGACGAGAGGTCGCGCGGGTGAGCCAGGTCGATGTCGACGATGCGGCGAATTCGGGCAGGCCGGGCGGACATCACGACCACCCGGTCCGCCAGTTGCACCGACTCCTCGATGTCGTGAGTGACGAACAGGATCGTCTTTCGTTCGGCGTGCCAGATGCGCAGCAGCTCGCTCCGCATCACGAGGCGAGTGATGGAATCGAGCGCCCCGAACGGTTCGTCGAGATAGAGAACGTCGGGATTGACCGCGAGTGCCCTGGCCACTTCGACACGCTGCTTCATTCCGCCCGAGAGCTCGTGCGGGTAGGCGTTCTCGAAACCGTCCAGGCCGACGAGGGCGACGTAGTGCGCGACACGCCGTTCCCGCTCCTCCCGCGACATCGCCCCGAGCCCGAATCCGATGTTTCCCTCGACGGTGAGCCAGGGGAACACGCCGCGTTCTTGGAAGACGAAGATGCGGCGGGGGTCGGGCCCGCGCACGACCGATCCATCGATGCGAACGCCGCCGGCCGTGGGCGGGAGGAAACCCGCGACGATGTTGAGCAGAGTCGACTTGCCGCAGCCCGACGGGCCGAGGATGCAGACGAATTCGCCTTCCCGGACGTCCAGATCGATGTCCTCGAGGACGCGGACCTCGCTTTCGTCGGTGCGAAACGTCATGTGGAGGCCCCGGATCTCGACCTTGGTTCGTCGCGGGACTGTCTTCTCGGCTGGAATCACGCTTCGACCTCGGCGTGGGCATACCCCCAGCGAAGACCCGGGATCCGCTCGATTCGACGCATCACGAGATCGAGTAGCAGGCCGATCGTTCCGATCAACACCATTCCGGCGACGACCAGGTCGTAGCGGTTGCCGGCGTTGCGGGCATCGACGATCAGAAAGCCGAGCCCGGAATTGACGGCGATCATCTCCGCCGCGACGACGACGAGCCACGCGATTCCGAGCGACAGACGCAGTCCCACGAGCAGGCGTGGCAGGATGGCCGGCAGGAGGACGCGTCGCGCGACGTCGGCGGGGGAGAGCCCGAAGTTCCGCCCCGCGTTCCAATGCACCGCGGAAACGTTCCCGACCGCGCTCATGGCGGCGACCGTCAGCGGCCAGACCGAGGCCACGAAGATGATGAAGACGGCCGCGAGATCGCCAACGCCGAACCACAGGATCGCGAGCGGAATCCAGGCCAGCGCGGAAATCGGCCGGACGATCTCGACCAGCGGGCCGAGGGCGAGTCCGCCGCGGCGGTACCAGGCGAGAAGAACGCCCAGCGGGACTCCGATGAGAACGGCGAGCAGATATCCCCAGGTCACCCGAAAAAGAGACGCGACGATGTGCTTGAAGAGGAAACCCTTTGCGGCGAGCTCGCCGATCGCTCGAGCGACCGCGAGGGGCCCGGGCAGAAGGGGCACATGGCTCCAGCGAATGGCGAGATCCCAGGCGATGAGGAGCACGAGGAGACCGGCGAAGGAAGGCGCGCGAGAGAGGAGAGACGCGCGCAGACGGCTCGGTCGCATTCCCGGCGATTCCAGAGTGGCGAGTCTAGCAGGCCGCCGCTGTCTTCCCGACTTTGAGACGCTCGCGAACTCGGCGTTGAAACCGGTCGAAGCCGACGAGCGCCAGCATCGTGCGGGTGAGGACGGTCACTGCGGCCGGCGGATCTTCGACGCCCCCGGCGAGGATGGTGGTGACGGCGCGGCGCATCAACTCCGGAGGATCGGGAGCGCAGAACGCCTCGAGAAAAACGGGGTCGTAGAAGTTGTAGACGAAGGAGCGGAAACGTTTGTAGAGCTTTCGCGCGCTTCGCTCGTAAGCCGCGAGATCCTTGCGGTCGACGCGGCCGTTCCGCGTCAACGCCTGTTCGATGGCGTTGGCGGCACGCTCGCCCGTGGCCAGGGCGAGAAAGACGCCGGTCGAGAACACGGGATCCAAAAAGGCCGCCGCGTCCCCGACCAGGACGTAGCCATCGCCTCCCATCCGGGTCGACGACGCGGAATAGTCGGAGATGGCGAAGACCTTCGAGCTGCGCCGGCTCCCTGCGAGAAGGGCCGTCATGCGCGCCGACCGGCCGAGCAGCGCTTCGAGTCGAGCCTCGAGGCTAGCCGCGCTCGTCTCCTTTGCGAGGGAGGGCTCGAAGACCGCACCGACGCTCGAAGATCCGTCCGCGAAGGGGATGATCCAATACCAGACGCGGTCATCGACGGGGAGAAGGATGTCTCCGGGTCGAGGTTCTTCCGGCCACCGAATGGCCTCGTAGTGGGCGAAGAGAGCGGCTCGCTTGAGCTTCGGGTCGACCCGACGCGTGCGGAGCTTCTGGGACAGGAAGCCGGCCATGCCCGAAGCGTCGACGACGACGCGGGCGAGAATCTCCTGCCTCCCGTCCCGCTGCGAAGAAGCGCGAACTCCGACCGCCCGGCCGTTCTCGAACAGAACCTCTTCCACCGCCGTCTCCTGCCGGACCTCGGCGCCGTTTTCCGCCGCGTGCCGAAGAAGCAGGTCGTCGAATTCCGCTCGCTTGACCTGGTAGGCCATGGGGTGGCGGTCGTCGAATGCGCTTCCGAACACGACCGGTCGGGTCGTGCCCTCCTTTTCGTTCCAGAAAAAGGCGCCGTACTTCTCCTGAAACCCGGCGCGGCGAATCTTGTCGGCGACGCCGAGCCGCTCGAAGATGGGGAGGCTGAAGGGGAGAAGGGACTCGCCCACGTGGAACCGGGGGAATCGTTCCCGCTCGAGCACGAGCGTCTTTCGCCCGGTCCGCGCGAGAAACGTCGCGACCGTCGAGCCCGCCGGTCCGCCGCCGATGATCACCGCGTCGTACGTCACAGGGCGATCTTATCCCTTCGTTCAGTCATCTGGAGCCAGTTATATCAGATCTGATATAGAGGGAATTGGTTGCCGGCAAGGCCGAATCGTGCCGTCGGCGTTTCCCCCAGCGGCACGCAGCGGCCCGGCCGCTAAGAGAGTCGGGAGGGCCGCCGCTGCGGTCACTCGGTACACAGCTTTGGATTTCCAGGGACTCATCCCCTGTGTGTATTCTCGGACAGCGCCGCCGTCGTGAAGCGCCTCCGGCACCAGACCCGGTGCTGCGTGCGTCTGGAGGGTGAGCCAAAGCGGAGGACCGCCTCCCGGAGGAGCCGTG
>DATDNV010000163.1:0-5532 GCA_036518075.1 Thermoanaerobaculia bacterium | reverse complement strand
GTGCTCTGCTGCTCACGATCCAACCCTCACGGTAAGAGTGCGTTTCGGACGTCCGTTCGCCGGCCGCGTGCTCACCATCCGCGCGCGAGCCTCTTCGCGTCCTGCTAGACTCCCCCCGCCGATGAGAGCCCCGTCCAGGAGGAACCGAATGATTCTGCGAGGTCCCGCGATTCTCACGGGAGTGTTGCTCGCCTCGATCTCGCTCGGCCAGACCCCCGCACCGCGGAAGGCCCCGGCCAAGAGCAAGTCCGAGGGCGAGACCATCGAGCAGCGCCTGGAGGTGTACGCGGCCCGGTTTCTCCCTTTCGATCCGGAAACGCGAGTCACCGTCTCGAAGGCTCGCGACTCGATTCCCGGGTTCGATGCCTTCCGAGTCCAGCGCAAGGGACGCTACGAGAAGTTGAACGTCGACAAGACCGTCTACGTGTCGACGGATGGGAAATGGTTTTTCGCCGGTGACATGCTTCCCAACACGACGCCCCGCCCCGTTCGCAGCCAGGCGGATCTGCAATGGCTCGACACGAAGTTCACGAATCTCTTTCGTGTTCGCGTGCGCGTCCTGCTCGCCCCCGAGCAAGACGCAAACGGCTGGAAAGGCGTGGCGGTCGTGTGCGATACGGGCTACTTTCCGGTCCGGATGCCGGGCTTCGTCTCCCCGGACGGAAAGTACTTCCTGCAGGGCACCTTTTGGGACTTTACGGCCGATCCGCGCGCCGAGAGACGGCGGCGCATCGACCTGTCGGTCAACCGGGCTACGGGTCCGGCCGACGCCTCGGTCCAGCTGGTCGAATACGCGGACATGGAGTGCGCCTATTGCAAGTTTCGGGGTGGACAGCTCGACAAGCTGCTGGAGGCCAACGCGGGAATCGTCAACGTGCGGCGTCACTACAAGTTCTTTCCACTCTGGCTCGGGCACGTCTGGGCGGTGAAGGCCGCCTCCGCGGGGGATTGCATCTTCAAGTTTGCCGATGGCGCCTTGTTTCGGTTCAAGCAGCAGGTCTATGCCCGGCAGGAAAGCATGACGCTCTCGGGCATCGACGAGCTGGCGATTACGACCGCGGAGGCGTCGGGCACCAGCTCGGCAGACTTCCTGTCCTGCTACCTCCAGGAGGACAGCTTCAATCGCGTCCGGAAGGACCTCGAGGAGGGCTACCGGCTGGGGGTCAACTCGACGCCCACCTACTTCGTCGACGGGACCGAGCTGCAATGGCTCGACGACAAGACCATGGAAGACCTCCTCCGGTCGCTGTTTCCCAAGACCAAGACGGTCAACTACGCGAACTGAACGTGACTATTTCAATATTGATATAGTCGCGGCCAGGCTGGCCCGCTCCCCAGCCGGAACGCTCTCGGACTCGGTGCGCGGCGCCGCGGTCGGGTGCGGAGGGACCGGGGTCGGGCTGGGCAGAGGAGAGGTCGGCCGGGCCGCCGGTGCCGTCGGGTGTACCGGAGCTTCCGCTGCCGCCTCCGGAGCCTTCTCCTCGCGATTTCGGAGCATCTCCGTTTCGAGCTTTCGGATCTCTTGAGCGACCCGGCGGGCGACCTCGTCCTTGAACTGTGAGTCCGGGGTCGGGACCGCGGTCGGGGCGCTGGCGACCGGGATCGCCGTCGGCGCCGCCGTCGGCGCGCGTGTCGCGGTCGCGCGGACAAGCGCCTGTCCCGAATTTCCCCGAGCCGTCGAGCGCTGAAGGATGAGATACGTGGTGGCGGCGAGCGCCACGAGAACCAGCGCACCCCCTCCCCACGCGGCCCAGGACGGCCGCCGGGGAGGCGGCGCCTCGATCCGCGGAGTCGCGCGCGGAATTTCGCGGGAAGGCGGGGGCGGGATCGCCCGAGGCGCGGGCTCTGCCGCCGGGATGGCTCCCGGGTCGAGCGACAGTTCCCGCGCGCGCTGACGCGTCTCCTCTTCGATCTCCGACGCCAACAGACTGTTCAGGAAGAAGGCCAGGTTGAACGTCGACGGAGCATAGGGTCCGGAAAACAGGATCTTGCCCAGCTCGCGGCGCAGCTCTCCGCTCGACGGATACCGCGAGTCGGCCGGCGAGAGACATTGGCGCAGCACGCCGGCGAGCTCCGATGAGACTGGCCCCATCTGCTGCGTCGCCGCACGCAGATCCCCGAGGGCGTTGCTCGGGTTCGGCAGCCGCCCGAAGAGAAGCTCGAAGAGGATCGCGCCGACCGAGTAGACGTCCGAGTTCTTTCCGATCTGCCCGCTGGCCAGGTGCTCGGGAGCGAGATAACGGCCGATGTCCCGCGCAAACCGCGGCCGCGCCATCGAAGCCGCGATCCCGGGGGCGAGACCGAAACCGGCGAGGCGAATCTCTCCGTCATCGGAGACCGAGATGAAGCCCGGCCAGACGAGACCGTGCAGTGTGCGCTCGCCGTCCACCGTGGTGTTGTAGGCGTGGTCGAGCGCCGTTGCGACCTTCTCTCCGATGAGCAGCGCGTGCTCGACCGGAATCGGCTGGTGCTTCCCGCGCACGATCGCGACGAGCTGGTCGAGAGTGCGGCCCGAGGGCTCGTTCCACGCGATGAACGGAACGCCCTCCACCGCGTCCATCTGAACACCCCGCGCGACCGCGGGATTCTTGAGAAAACTGTGCACCTCCCCGTTGGCCTCGATGGCGTCGAGCACCGCGTTCTCGTCGATCTCGGGAGACTCGAGGACGCGAACGTGAGCGTGCGCGCGTTCCCCCGTGAGTCGGACGGCGCGAAACACGCGGCCCAGGGCGTCCTCGCCCAGCGACTCGGTCAGAAGATAGTTGCCGAATCGCCGCGGCAGGACCGGTCCGGCGTTCATTCACCGAGATTGTGGGCTTGCAGGAGGCATGGGTCAAGGAAACCGAGGATCAGTCGGTCGCCGGACCCGCCGTCTCCCCCTTTTCCCGGGCCGCGTCGGCCCGAGCCCGGTGGGCGACCGCGATTGCTCGGAGGTGCTCCTCGAAGGTCTTCGAGAACGTGTGGCCGCCCGACTCGTCGGCGACGAAGTAGAGGTACTCGGTGCGCGCGGGAAGGACGGCGGCCTTCAGCGAGTTCGTTCCAGGGTTGCAGATCGGCCCGGGGGGCAGGCCGGCGACAAGGTAGGTGTTGTAGGGCGATTCGTAGCCGTAGTCGGAGCGATGCACCATGCCGGTCCATCGGCCGTCGCGCTTGAGCGCATAGGCGACCGTGGGGTCGGCCTGGAGGTGCATCCCGTGACGCAGCCGGTTCAGGTAGACCGAGGCGATGATCGGACCCTCCCGCTCCAGTCCGCTCTCCTTTTCGACGATCGAGGCGAGGGTCACAGCCTCTCGAGGCGTGAGCCCCTGCGCATGCGCCGCCTGGCGCATCTCGGGAGTGAACCGCCGTCGGAACTCGGTGACCATTCGCTCGACGATCTGCCGCGCGGAGTTGGAGCGTGTGACGCTGTACGTCTCCGGGAAGAGAAATCCCTCGAGATCGGGAGCGCCTTGCGCGAGGCCGGGAAGCAGGTCGATCCGCGTCAGAGATCGCCGGAATGATTCGGAGGTACCCAGCCCCTGCTTCCAGAAGAGCTCGAAGGTCTCTTCCGCGGTGAGCCCTTCCGGCACGACGACTGTGTATCGCACGACGTCGCCCCGGCTGATGTGGTCGATGACCACGTCGATCGGGGTCGGGCAATCGAATCGATACTCTCCGGCTTGCAGGGAAGTCCCCTCTCGGAAGATTCGGAAGTACGCCTCGGAAAGCCAGGCGTTGTAGAGAACGCCTTCGCGCGCGAGGCTCTGGAAGATGCGTGACGTCGGCGTGCCGGGCGGGAAGAGCAGCGTGGCGCTCCGAGGCGGGCCGGATGGACGCGGCGGATGCTGCAGGCGATGAAAGAGAAAGATGACGGTGGTGACGCCGAGCAGGGCGAGAAGGAGAAACAGCCTTCCGAGCCGACGGACAGCGCTCATCGCCGACGCTCCGGCCGCTCCGAGAGATAGTCGTTCAAAAGGATTGCCGCGGCCTCACGGTCGATCTCTTCCTTTTCTTCTTTGGATCGAGGGGCTCGGCCCCGCCCGCGCTCCGCCTCCCACGAAGTGAGGGTCTCCTCGTGGTAGTCGACCGGGAGTCCCGCCTCCTGCGAGAGTCTCCGGCCGAAAGAGCGGATGCGGGCGGCGAGCGGGCTCTCACGGCCCTCCGGCGAGCGGGGGAGGCCCAGCACGATCCGTTCGACCTCTTCTTCCGCGCAGAAAGTGACGATCTCGCGGACTGCGGCCGCGTCGCTCTTGCGCAGGATCGTCCGGCGCGCCGCCACGACCTGTCCCGTCGGGTCGCACGTCGCCAGCCCGATCCGTCTCTCTCCAAAATCGAGCGCAAGGATGCGCATCGGAAAAGAGTAGCCGAATTGGGCCGAAGAGACCGGGTGGACGTCTTCCCCGTCACATCCGGAGGGATAGAATCGACGGTCTATGAACGTTGTCATTCTTTCGGCTGCTCGCACTCCGGTCGGTTCGTTTCTCGGCAAGCTCTCTTCCCTGCCGGCTCCCGCGCTCGGCGCTGCGGCGATTCGGGGCGCTCTCGGCCGCGCGGGTGTCCGGCCCGAGGAGGTCGAGCAGGTCATCATGGGAAACGTCCTCCAGGCCGGCATCGGCCAGGCTCCCGCGCGCCAGGCGTCTCTGGCGGCGGGCATTCCCAACTCCGTTCCCTGCATCACGCTGCACAAAGTCTGCGGCTCGGGCATGCGGGCCGTCATGGACGCGGCCAACGCGATCGTCGCGGGCGAGTACGAGGTCGCGGTGGCGGGAGGCATGGAATCGATGTCCAACGCCCCCTATCTTCTCGAGCGCGCCCGCAGCGGCTACCGGATGGGCAACTCGGTCCTGGTGGATTCGATGATCAAGGACGGCCTCTGGGATCCCTACAAGGACATCCACATGGGCAACTGCGCCGAAATGTGCGTGGGAAAGTACCACTTCACGCGCGAAGAGCAGGATGCCTTTGCGCTCGAATCCTACAAACGCGCGCAGAACGCATCGAAGACCTGCCTCTTCTCCGAGGAGATCGTTCCCGTCGAGATTCCGCAGAAGAAGGGGGATCCGATCAAGATCGAAACGGATGAAGAGCCGTTCGCGGCCCCGCTCGAAAAGATGGCCGGTCTCAAACCGGCGTTTCAAAAGGACGGCTCCGTCACGGCGGCCAACTCGTCCAAAATCAATGATGGCGCGGCCGCGCTCGTCGTCGCGTCCGAGGAGAAAGCGGCGAAAAAAGGCTGGAAGCCGATTGCCCGCATCGTCGCGTCGGCGGGAGTCGCTCAGGCGCCGGAATGGTTCACGACCGCGCCCGTGGGCGCGATCGAGAAGCTGCTCGCGAAGACCGGGCTCAAGGTGGCCGACATCGATCTGTTCGAGATCAACGAGGCGTTCGCGGCGGTGGTGATGGCGGCGATCCGGGAGTTCAAGCTCGACCCGGCCAAAGTCAACGTCCGGGGCGGCGCGGTCGCTTTGGGGCACCCGATCGGGGCGTCCGGAGCGCGGATCCTGACGACGCTCATCCACTCGCTCCGGAAGGGCGGCGGGCGCCGCGGCATCG
>DATDNV010000162.1:0-3049 GCA_036518075.1 Thermoanaerobaculia bacterium | reverse complement strand
CTTTCAGGCTAAAGCGTCTGTTGACCGTGCTCCCTCACTCACGGCTACTCGGGAGGCGACCCGCCGCCGTCTCTCCACTGTGGGCCTGAAGGCATTCCCCGCAAGGGACCCTCGAAATCGCGTGGATGTGGGCAGGCCGATCGGAGGCCGCCGCAGGTATTTCCCTCGCACCGATTTCGCGAGCGGCGGCCAGCTGAGGTCCCGCTCACGTTTGGAGAAGGCCGCCGCGTGGTCCCGGCGGGGAATGCCGAAAGGGCCAAGTCTCGTTCGGTCGACAACTCCTAGAATTGACAACGCTAGCGCGTTGCCTGCCGCCAAGAGAACGGGACCTAGGCGGGTGTGAGGTCCGCGTAGCGCGCGATGAACTTCTTCTTGCCAGCGCGGTCGAAGTAGACGGTCAACCGCGTCTCGTCTCCGCTTCCCTCCTGAGAGAGGATGACTCCCGTGCCGTAACGAGGATGGCGCACGCGGCGGCCGCGCCGAAACGCTCCGCCCTCTTCTTCCTCGGGTTCCCACTCGCGGTCGAAGATCGTCGGACGCATCGGGGGGGCGGCCCGCGAGGACCGTTCGGCGCGCTCGGCCAGAATCTCCGCGGGAATCTCGTCGAGAAACCGGGACGGCGACCGCATCTGGATCTTGCCATAGACGAGCCGCCGGCCGGCGAGCGTCAGTGTGAGCTCATCTTTCGCCCTGGTCATCCCGACGTACAGCAGACGCCGCTCCTCTTCCAGCTCGTCCGCGTCTTCGGCGGACTGGCCGTGCGGCAGATACCCCTCCTCCAGCCCGACGACGAAGACCGAAGGAAACTCCAGGCCCTTGGCCGCATGGAGCGTCGACAGAGTCACCGCTCCGGCGCCCTTCGCCTGGGCGACGTCCTCGTTGGTCGCGAGCGAGACGGCGTCGAGATACTCGGCCACCGTCGCCCCCTCCGCGTTGGAGCGCTCGAACTCTCGCGCCGCGCTCACGAGCTCCTGCAGGTTCTCGCGCCGCGCCTCGTCCTCCCGCTCCTCGGAGCTCTCGTACAACGCCGAATAGCCGGTCACTTCGAGCAGATGCTCGAGCAAAGCCGAGGGAGAGTAGGTCTGTGCTTTCTGGCGGAGATCATCGATCAGCTCCCGAAAACGGCGCAGCGAGACGCGCGCCCGGTCGGTCAGCCCGGCCGGCGGTTCCGCGCAGACCTCCCACCAGGACCGCCCGGTCTCCCGGGCCGCGGCCGCGATGCGGTCGAGCGTGGCGCCGCCGATCCCGCGCGCCGGCACGTTGACCACCCGGCGAAAAGCCAGATCGTCCTCGGGACGCGCGGCCAGACGCAGATAGGCCAGAGCGTCCTTGACCTCCGCCCTTTCGTAGAACTTCATTCCCCCGACGACGACGTAGGGAATCTTCCGCCGCACCAGCTCCTCTTCGAACGCGCGGGATTGCGCGTTGGTCCGGTAGAGCACGGCGATCTCTCCGGGCGGCCTCGGTCCTTCCGCAATCCCGCGGGCCACCGTCTCCGCCTCGTTTCGATCCTCCTCGAACCGCCAGAGGCGCACCGACTCGCCGCGCCCCCGTTCGGCCACGAGCTTCTTCTCCCGGCGGCGCCGATTGTGGGAGACGAGCGATCCGGCGGCGCGAAGGATGCCGTCGGTCGAGCGGTAGTTCGATTCGAGCGCGACGATCCGAGCGCCGGGAAAGTCCTGGTCGAAACGGAGAATGTGCTCGACCTCCGCGCCTCGCCAGCGGTAGATGGCCTGATCCTCGTCTCCCACCGCGCAAAGAGACCCGGCCGACTCGCCCAGAAGCTTGACCAGCGCGTCCTGGGACGTGTTGGTGTCCTGGTACTCGTCGATCAGGAGGTGGCGCACGCGCTGCCGCTCGGCCGCCAGAAGATCGGCGCGGGAACGCAGCAGCCGGACGGTCCGGACGATCAGGTCGTCGAAATCGACCGCGCCGGCCGCGGCGAGTTTCTTCTCGTAGAGCCGATAGATCTGGGCGATCCGCTCGCCCGCGAAGTCCCCCTGCGCCGCCTCGAACTCCGCGACGGTCACGAGGCCGCTCTTCGCGTGGGAGATGCGGGCGCGGGCCGCGCCGGGAGGAAGCAGCTGCTCGGAGATCGAAAGCTCCCCCATCGCCTCCTTGACGAGCGCGAGCTGATCGGCCGAATCCGCAATCCCGAATCGCGGCGGGAGAGACGCCGCAGCGGCGTGGCGGCGCAGAAACCGCAGCGACCAGGAATGAAACGTGCCGACGAAACAGACCAGCCGATCAACGCCGATCAGACGCCGCGCGCGGTCCCGCATCTCCTCGGCCGCCTTGTTGGTGAAGGTGACCGCGACGATCGTCCGCGGGTCGGCTCCCGTTTCGATCAGTCGGGCGAGCCGGTGCGTGATGACGCGGGTCTTGCCCGAGCCGGCGCCCGCGAGAACGAGAAGGGGTCCTTTCTCGTGGAGAACCGCCTCGCGCTGGGCAGGATTGAGCCCCGTCAGTAAGGGAGAGTCGGGCATCGAGAACAAGCTATCAGCTCTCAGCCAGAGGTCCCAGCTCGTGTTTGGCTGAAAGCTGAAAGCTGTGAGCTGAAAGCTACTCGACCGTGACCGACTTCGCCAGATTCCTCGGCTGATCGATGTCGCATCCGCGGCGGAAGGCGATGTGGTAAGCGAGAAGCTGCAGCGGGATGACCGACAGGATCGGCTGAAGCTCGGGAATGCTCTCCGGTGTCACGAGGACCCAGTCGGCGACGCGCGAAAGCTCCGGGTCGGGCCGGGTCGTCACGACGATCGAGATCCCGTCGCGAGACTTGACCTCCATCAGGTTCGACATCGTCTTCTCCCGCCAGCCGTCGTGCGGGGCGAGCACGATGACGGGAAGCTTCTCGTCCACGAGGGCGATGGGTCCATGCTTCATCTCCCCTGCCGGGTACCCCTCCGCATGGATGTAGGAGATCTCTTTGAGCTTCAGCGCTCCCTCGAGCGCGATCGGGTAGTGCAGCCCCCGGCCGAGGAACAGGAAGTCGGACGCCGCGTGAAACTCCCGCGCGAGCTGCTCGACCTGGGGCTCGAGCGCGAGG